>DATBWO010000180.1:0-5380 GCA_036514775.1 Dehalococcoidia bacterium
CATGGGAAGGAAAATTCGGATAAAAACGGGGGCGATTGAAGCAACGGCTGAGCTAAATGATACCAGGACAGCTCAGGCAATCTGGGAAGCATTGCCTATTGAAGGCCGCGTTAATCTCTGGGGAGACGAAATATATTTCTCAATTCCCCTTGGCCTTAAGTTAGAGGCTGGACAAGAATTGGTAAACATAGGAGATTTAGGTTATTGGCCTGACGGCAATGCTTTTTGCATCTTCTTTGGCCCCACCCCCGTAAGCCATGGGGATGAAATTCGCCCAGCGAGCCCAGTTACTGTGTTTGGCAAGGTCATTGGCGACGCCACTGAATTTAAAAGGATAGCCGCAAGAACAAAAATTACTGTCAGAAAGGAGAACAATGAATAAGATGGTTAAAAGACAAGTCTATTACTTCGATGAACCCGGAGAGGGAAACACGAAATGGGTAATCGAAGCCGTTTCCAAGCGACTGGAAGCTGGCGGAGGCAGGAAGGTCATCATCGCCAGCACTTCGGGCAGGACTGCTGTGGAATTTGCCCGTAGTCTCAAAGGCAAGGCTGAGTTGGTTTGTGTTTCGGAAGCACCATACCGACGAGAATGGGGCGAGCAATGGCCCTGTCTAAAGCCGGCATTTAGGCGAGAGCTGGAGAAGCTTGGAGTTGCTATCGTTGACAAAGCGCCTTACGTTCTCCATAGCTCGGTGCTAGAGACTGCTAGATGGCCTAATACTTCTCCCGAGCAATTGGTGAAGGAAACACTGTACGCCTTTGGTCAGGGAATGAAAGTGGCTGTGGAGGTTGCATTGACCGCGGTTTCTTGTGGCTATGTTACCCCTTACGAAGATGTCATCAGTGTTGGAGGGTCGAGCAAAGGGGCTGATACAGCCATTATACTTCGAGCTACCTATCCGGCTTCTCTGTTTAATAAGGACCCTGCGAAAAGGCTAGAGATAAGGGAAATAATTGCCATGCCGCTTGTCAAAAAATGGTGGGAGTAGTCTTGAGTTTGTAGCCGTAGATAGGCAGGCAACAAGTGACAGAGCTATTATCAGATTTTTGGAATCTTCGACGCTTAACCAAAATTGGAACTATCCTCTATTCTTCAGGCCTTTAGCGAAATCTTCCGCTTGTTTTAAATCTTCCGTATTAGGTCTACCCTTGTTTATTCCGCCAACGAGCTTAGTTGTTCTGTATGTATCATATCCACGGCAGGAGAATTCGCCGATAATATCGAAGCCCTTTCGTTGCAGCCTTTGTTTCAGTGGTTTGTCAAAATTATGAATAAACGGTATCTTTCTTAGTCCGCTTGTGGAAAAAATGAATGCCTTTTTATTTCTCAATGTGGGCAGTTTATTTACAAAATCTAACAGGCTCTTATGATGTTTGCCAAAATAAATCCCTGAACCAAAACCGATTAAGTCATATTGCTCAAGCATGCTGGCATTCGCTTGCTCCACCTGTAACAAGTCGGCATCAAGAATATTTGCCATTACCTTAGCAACCCTTTCAGTATTGCCATGATGTACAGAGATATAAAGTATTAGAACTTTCATTCCTTATTGTCTTCCGTGTCCCGAGTATGAGTTTGACGGCGACAGTTCTTCGATAGCATATTCTCAGGTTTCCAGCAGGTGCACAACTTGGGAGGTTTGTCACGTATGTTGGTATTGCACCCTGTAGTTCAGTTACCGGCTTAAACGGTTTGAGACAGCAAGTGCAGAGGTAATATCCAGCTTGAATCCCAGACCCATGGTGGTAGACAGGTAGGCGCTTCTAATATATTGACCTTTAGCCCCGCTGGGCTTTGCTTTAGCAATAGCGTCAACTGCTGCTGCCAGGTTCTCCAAGAGCTTATCTTTATCAAAACTGATTTTGCCGATAGGCAAATGGATAATGGCTGATTTATCCAGACGAAATTCTGCTCTGCCTTTGCGAGCTTCAGCTATAACTCGGGCTAAATCCTGAGGCGGTACCACAGTGCCAGCTTTAGGATTGGGCATCAAGCCTCGCCGCCCTAAAATACGGCCGAGCTTCGCTACTTTGGGCATCATATCAGGGGTGGCAATAGATACATCAAACTCGAGCCAGCCACCTTCGATTTGCTTAATAAGCTCGTCTGCTCCAGCGTAGTCAGCACCCGCCTCCTCCGCCAACTTTATCCCCTCACCTTGAGTAAAAACGAGCACTCTTGTCTTCTTTCCCAGTCCATTAGGCAGTAGAATTACACCACGCACTTGTTGGTCAGCACTGTGGGGATCGACTCCCATCTTCAAATGGAGCTCAACAGTCTCATCAAATTTGGCATAAGAAGCTTTTTTAGCTAACTCAATTGCTTCTTCAGGAGAATAGGCTTTGGACTTATCTACAAGCTTACTAACTTCTTGGTATTTCTTACCATGTTTTGCCATTTACTTATACCTCAAAATTCCCAAAGTTATTCCACATCCACTCCCATACTCCGAGCTGTGCCGGCAACAATGCTTGCTGCCTTATCAATGTCAGTCGTATTGAGATCCTTCATTTTATTTCTCGCGATCTCATAAAGTGTATCTCTGCTTATCTTGCCTATCTTCTCTTTTCCGGGATTACCACCACCCTTTTCCACTCCCAAAGCACGCCGTAGTAAATCAGAAACAGGTGGCATCTTGGTTATAAAGGTAAAAGAGCGATCCTCATATACAATTATCTCAGCAGGAATGATGAAACCTTCTTGAGAAGCAGTGCGCTCATTATATTCCTTACAAAAAGCCATGATATTAATACCATGCTGCCCTAAAGCAGGTCCCACAGGTGGTGCCGGAGTAGCTTTACCTGCAGGTATCTGTAGCTTGATGACCGCTTTAACTTTCTTCGCCATTGCTGATTCTCTCTTTCACCGTGTTCTGGGTTCCTACTCAGGACGCGTTATATCCTTTCTACCCCTAAGAGGTCTAATTCCGCGGGCGTTTCCCGGCCGAAGAGCGATAGTAAAACTATTACCTTACCTTTGCTCAAGTTAAGTTGCTCCACTTTGCCGATGAAGTCAATAAAAGGTCCACTCGTTACACGTACACTATCTCCTTCTTTAAAAGTCATTTGAACAGCGGTAGGAGCTTCCTCCATACGTTGCAGGATGGCATCTGCCTCTTGTTGAGGTAAAGGAACAGGTTTGGTACCAGCGCTCACGAAGCCAGCGACACCAGGAGTATTGCGTACCATATCCCAGCTATGCTCGTCTAATTTCATATTTACCATGATGTAGCCTGGGAAAGCCTTTTTACTTATCGTACGACGCTTTCCAGCTTTGATTTCAATCTCTTTAGCTGTGGGTATCACCACATCAAATATCTTGTCACCTGCATCCATATATTTGATACGCTGCTCTAAATTCCTCCTGGCTTGCTCCTCGTGACCCGAAGAGACATATAATAAGTACCACTCTCCATTAGTCATTGACTACTAACCACCTATAAGCAAAAACAGTCTGGTAAAGGCTAAATCTAAGGCGCCTAAAATGGCTCCCACAATAGCACATACAATAAGCACTAAAATACTCAACCTCAAAGCTTCTTGCCTTGTTGGCCAGTGTGCTTTGCGCAGTTCAGCTATTACCTCAGTAAAGAAACTGAACCGCGATTTCTTAGTCGGGGTGGGCTGAATACTCGCTTTCCTGGCGTGAGTTGTCATGAGTTACTTTGTTTCTTTATGAATAGTGTAGCTACGACAATGAGGACAATACTTACTCAACTCCAGCCGTTGCGGATCATTCTTGTTATTCTTTGTCGTAGTATATGTCCTCCGCAGACACTGACTGCAAGCCAAGTGAATAATTACGCGTAAATCGCCCTTTTTCTTAGCCACATCTATCTAAAGATTTGCAAAATTTTTAGTGAACCACGCTTATGCGATAACCTTGCTAATCACGCCAGCACCGACTGTCTTGCCACCTTCCCTGATAGCAAAGCGTAATCCTTGCTCCATAGCTACAGGGTAAATGGTCTTAATCTTCATGTGCGCCAGGCTGTCACCGGGCATAGCCATCTCCACACCCTCTGGAAGACTTATTTCGCCTGTAACGTCCAGAGTTCTGATATAAAACTGGGGCTTATAACCATTGAAGAAAGGTGTGTGCCTGCCGCCTTCCTCCTTGGTCAAAATATATACTTCAACCTCAGCTTCGGTATGGGGCTTGACTGAACCTGGCGCTGCCAGAACCTGCCCCCGTTCTATTTCCTCTCGTTCTACGCCTCGCAATAGCACTCCAACAGCATCGCCGGACTCTGCCACGTTCATAGTCTTATGGAACATTTCCAAGCTAACCGCCACTGTTTTCTTCGTCTCTTTCAATCCTACTATCTCTACTTCGTCACCGGCTTTGACCACTCCTCGTTCTACTCGGCCTGTAGGCACAGTCCCCCGTCCTTTGATACTGAATACATCTTCAATTGGCATCAAGAAGGGTTTATCCTTTTCTCTCTTGGGCATAGGAATATAACTATCTATAGCATCTAATAACTTCCATATTGCTCCACACCATTGGCAATCCCTTTTACCACAGCCACATTCCAGAGACTTAAGAGCACTTACTCGCACAACGGGGACTTCGTCCCCAGGGAAGTTGTATTTTTTCAGTAAGTCTCTAACCTCCATCTCTACCAAATCTAACAACTCCGGGTCATCTACCAGGTCTACCTTATTGAGAGCCACCATTATGCGAGGAACGTTCACCTGCCGGGCTAGAAGGATGTGTTCCCTGGTTTGTGGCATAGGACCGTCATCGGCAGCGACCACCAAGATAGCTCCATCCATCTGAGCAGCTCCGGTTATCATGTTCTTGATATAGTCGGCATGCCCGGGACAGTCAACATGGCAATAATGGCGCTTCTCAGTTTCATACTCGATATGAGAAATGGCAATCGTTAGTCCACGAGCTTTTTCTTCAGGAGCATTATCTATGGAATCATAGGGTCGGAATTGTGCAAAGCCTGCTTTGGATAGCACCTGCGTCATGGCTGCAGTCAATGTAGTCTTGCCATGGTCGACATGTCCTATAGTACCCACATTGATATGTTGCTTAACACGCTCATAAACTTTCTTAGCCATTTTAACCTCCTTATTATCTCAAAGCCCACAACCAGATTCGAACTGGTGACCCCATTCTTACCAAGAATGTGCTCTACCTACTGAGCTATGTGGGCATTATGCACGAAAATATATTCTAAGTCAACATGGACAAACAGTCAATAAAGTATGGATTTTCTACTTTAGAACGTGATGTACATGTTCAGGCAAATTAACGGAGAGATTTTAGAGCAATGCTTGGGAGAAAGTCAAGCAGGAGGGCTGGAAGATGGCAAGCCTAGCTGAAGTTGATGATGTTGCTGGTGCTGCTCGATACATGGCTGGG
>DATBWO010000181.1:0-5946 GCA_036514775.1 Dehalococcoidia bacterium
TGTAATAGAACGGCTTGATGCCAAATCTGTCGCGTGCGCAGAACAAAGTACTATTTTCTTCATCCCAAAGGGCGAAGGCAAACATGCCCCGAAGATGGTTTACACAATCAGCTCCCCATTTTCGATAGGCGCGGAGAATGACTTCCGTATCAGAGGTGGTAACAAAGTTCTCAGGCCCAAGCTCGTTACGTAGTTCGATGTAATTATAAATCTCGCCGCCATAGGTCACCCAGTTACCAGCCCCATCACTCATGGGTTGGGTGCCTGTTACCAGGTCTATAATAGCTAACCTGCGGTGAGCAAAGCCAACATGCTGGTTGGGATGCGTCCACTTTCCTTCCCCATCCGGGCCCCGGTGTTGTTGCAGCGTGTTCATCACCTGCAAATTGTGTTCGAGGCCAGGGATAGGCTCACGTTTGAGTTTAACTGCTCCAGCGATGCCACACATATTCAGTGCCTCTCTTTACTAGCGGTCGGGTATCGGTTCGTGCTTCAGATTAAATATTCCAGCTATACCGCTCATGCTTTCTGCCCGCGTAACCCTCTATCCTTTGTAAAGTCGATACACCCCTCCGACGCCAGCATGTTTCCCTTGGTATTTGGGGTAGCCCTTTTCATCAAATGTCAAATTCCTGAGAAAGTCTTTATGTTCTTCACCCAACCTTTTATCTTGTAGAGCAGATTGTTTATACTTCTTATGCAGGTCCAATTCAAGCTCTGAGAAATATCCTCCCACATATTCAGCACGAAAACCGGCATCTTTGCACGTAGAAATGAACTCGTGAGCCTTGTAACATCTTGCTACGGGGCATGCTTCACTATCAGTAGTTTTCGCGAAAGCGTCATATATATTCATTCCAGAAAATTTGTTTTGAAGTACCATTTGTTCATAGGCAACGTAAAGATGTAACCATAGGCTAGCAAAATTATATACCATTATGCATGCTTCTGAACCAGGCTTTAACACTCGATGGAATTCCCTTAGTATTGCTTCGGGATTGGTCGTGTGATGAAGCACGCCTTCGCAATAGATATAGTCAACAGTGTTATCCTCGATTGGAAATCCCTCGGCGGAATCTGATACACAAATCAGCTCAACCCGCTTGGGGTCTACTCTATGAAGGGCTAGTCTCTTGCTGGCAAACTGCAAAGCTTTCTCCGATATATCGATTCCGATGACTTTTCTCGCCTTGGTATAGACTAAGAAACCTACAAGGTCGTTGGCAGGCCCACATCCATAATCCAGTACTACCTGACCATCGTGATTACCCCAAAGCTGCATCAACTCCTTGAACAGCGGATATGCTGAAAACCTCCATTTTAGATACTTCTTATCTTGGTAGGTGGTCTTGACAGAAGCCAATTGTGGTCCAATAACCGTATGGTCACTCCAAAATGAGTCGACCTGAGTATGGTCCTTGGCACACTGATAATGTTTTATCAGTGGGGGCTGGCCTTTCCTCTGAAATACTACGACGAGGGACCAAAATGGCGCCGAAAGTCCTCGTAGAATGCCGTTCACCATGAACTTCACAGCCAAATCAGGATGCCTGGCCGCTATCCGAAATTTGTCTATGAGGGTTGTCATTACTCGTCCAGACTAATACTAACAGTGTTGAACCACACAAGAGACTCTAGAGTGATATTTGAGCGCATGGCATTTCTCATCGACAAAGGTACCCACCCTCTAGTTTAACAAATTCAGTTGCCATAGAGCCTATTCCTCGAGCCATTGTATCACGCGACGGTATATCCTGACCAGAGGCGGTATACGAAAATATATCTTCTTAACAATGGGACGTCCAAAGAAATGAAGAGTTGCCCGACATAGGCAAACAAGCCATCGCCGAAGCTTATCCCGGCTCAGGACTGCCGACATCATCATCTCTTCCCCTCGCGTGATTTGCGGCGCCAGCCCCGCTTTCAGTAATTCCCGGTCAAAACTTCCGATGAATTCCCGATAGCTATATCGCCCGGAGGCGATGAGGTCGCGGTAGCAGTTCTCGGTTATCTGGTGACGGAAATTGTCATCACGGAACAAGCGAATAACCTCGCTAAAATTGGAGAAGTCCCTTTTCAACGGGATGTAGTGCACCATTGGCTTCATAATGCCCTGATAATCGCCTTCATATAAGATCTGGCAGATGCGAAACGCCGCTGCCTCAAAGTGGCGTGGGCTGATGGTACGGTACGGGATATTTCCTTCCCAGCGGTTTAATAACCGCTCAGACATTTCTTCAAATGTCATCTTAGGATTTTCGGCTATCAAGCGCTTATATTCCGTGTGCACGATGTCTTCTGTATCGAAGTTCGAGACACCGGCCTCCACCCCAAGACAAGCCTTACAGTCGCCAAGGAACCTGTACCATTTATCACCATAGAGTCGATGACCCTCATCAGTCTCAATATCTATCTTCAGACCTGCCCCCTGCGCATGCTCGCGGAAACGCACCCCAATCTCATGTTTCTCCTGTGAGCCCCTGCCCATCCAAAATGGAAGTTGGCGAGTTCGATATCCGACATCGACCTTCCGATCGTAATCAGGTTTGGCGAACTTGCGTCCTTTCTCTACCAGGTCAGTACTGACATATCCAGTGAGAGTAGTTACCAGCCTGGGTACGCTCGTATACTTCTGATAAACATCTTTAAAATATGCGGGGGCAAGTAATGTATATACACAGTCGATATGAAAACGGTTAAGGAAAGCGAACCGTTTCTGGCAATATTGGTGCTCGTCCTGAAAAAACGCAATCTTGTAGCTAGCCTCATGTCGCTCCAGGTAACGGAGGAAACTATCAGAAAGAGTATAGCGTTCAACGCCGAATAAAGAATAATGTAACAGGATAACCCGAAAACGCAATCTCTCAATAGTGGTGGGGAATCCCAGTGCAGTATTTACTGTCCACACTCTGAACTGGGAATGGCATCGAAAGGAGTTCACATGTTCCATGATAGTCGGTGCATTCGTTGCGACCGGATGATGGTAAAGAAGCAATATGGCATTAATATTCTTGGTTTGAGCCATACTCTATTATTCCCTTTAGGCAGAAGCTCTCAGCATCGGCTCATGCTTCAGATTAGGTATCCCAGCTATACCGCTCATGCTACTAATCTCTATTCAGCCTTTGAGTCAAGAACTACAATATTCCTGAGATTGCATTAGGATAAATAATAACACAAAATTTCCATAGCTATCTAACAAGCTGAGCAAGAGCAGCCGTACTGAACTTCTACTAATTGCAACAGTGAGTGGTAGGGAAATCCTCCTGACAAACACAATAAAGTGAGCTCGTTTTTTATGTTAAATGACGCCATCGCTCCTCAAATTATGGCATCCTTTGCAGGCGGAGTTATTTACATCTATTAAGAACTTCTGAGAGCAAATCACGAAGGACGACTTCCTCTCGTTCCCAGCTCAACTCTTCTTTGGCAATACGAAGATTCTTACGAAATTTCGAATCCAGCTCG
This sequence comes from Dehalococcoidia bacterium, assembly GCA_036514775.1. Lineage (GTDB taxonomy): Bacteria > Chloroflexota > Dehalococcoidia > GIF9 > AB-539-J10 > RBG-13-51-36. The sequence goes on from DATBWO010000181.1 coordinate 3,469, forward strand.
CGGTCGCTCATCAATTGAATAACTCCGGACCTGATGGACTCTGGATCGAGTGGGTTGATAGGAATCCCAAGGTCATAATACTTGGCGATTTTGCTAATCTCAGGCAGTTCGGGGTAAAGCAATGGGAGCTCCGCTGCGATGGATTGGAATAAGCTGTTGGGCAAGCAGTTCTCATAATTCGGCGACCTGGCATAGTAGATAGTGAGCGATGCATCTGCGCTTTGGATAAATGGCACAACCTCGAACGGCATGACAGCTGGGACAGTATGAACCCGCTTCTCAAGTCCTCGTTCTCGGATAAGCGGAATATGTTGAGCAGTATTTTTGCCTAGAAAAGCCAGATGTACATTATCGGGTAGTTTAAGCATTGCATCGAGAGATTCCTCGAGTGCCTGTCCCCTTTTTGCTGTACCTGTTGTGACCATGAGGAAATCATCAGCCGATAAGCCGAGTAATTGTCGCAGATGTACTCGTGGTGTTTTATCTAGTCGCTGGTCGTGGCAACTTCTGGCGACCACAGAATGGCACCCAAAAGCTTTTTCCAGTAACCGTGCACCTCCATCGCTTACTATAACTACTGCTGCCGCGCGATTGATACAACACCTTTCCAATTTAAACAGGAAGGGGTTAAACCATCGCCTCTCCAAGAGTGTCAGATTTTCCTTTTTCTCTATCCCAGTATAGAAATCGTGTGCTTGATAAATAAAAGGAGCCCTGTATACTTTGCTCATAAGGTAGATAGCTGGAAAGTATAATGGCGCATTTAGATAGTAGAGAGAAGCCTTTGGCAAATATCGAAGTGGAGTAAGAAAGTACGTACGAAGGAAATTGATGAGATAAATTAGAAAGCAGGCCCAACCCACAAGGGACTCATATAAATACTTCAATGGTTTGGGCAATAGATCATAAATTGGCTTTACCAACTTGAATATTAAAATATTACCTAGTCTTCCGAACATATTCAGTCTGCGCTCCACCTGAACCGCATAAGCAGGTTTGCTTGCATCATCACATACCGTGATAAGCTGAAGCAGTAAAGTAGCGATTGCTCTGACTATCCTATAAGGCACTGCAAGTATGCTTCTATATATGCCTCTTCTTTGTCTTGTCACTTCGGCACAGTGTGACTTAGATGTCTTGCCGTCACCTTCTTTCCTCTGGCCTATGCTTATGAGCTTAAACGGTAGTTCTGCTCTATTGAGATTGCTGGGCTGGCCTTCCACCAAAATTGATTTATATCCAAAACGTGCAAAGGAGACTGCTTGCCTAAACGTATTGCTATCCTCTTGCACCCTTAAAATTGTTGTCTGCACTATCGTTTTCACTATTTGGTCACATTAACTTGATAACCAGTCTCCGCAAACGCCCTAGCAATGACATGGGCATAACCGAGCGAAGCTGTTTCCATAGAGTGAGTCCTAAGGCTACGGTCAACCATGATAACCTGTCTCGAAGCAACATCCAATAATAGATTACCGATTGCCAGATTGTTGACCAGGATGATTGTGCCCGGGGCTTGAGGTTTGCCAGTGAGCTATCAATTACATAATTTGCGAAGCCTTTGTAGTTATACTTGCCGGATTCAACGATGTCCTGCCATGCCCTTGCCGTTATCTCTCCTCTCAATTCATCCCTGGCAATGACATCCAATACCTCATCCAGGTTGCTGAAGTCTCGTTTCAACTCGATATAATGCTTCCCCGGAGCCAGCACCCCATCATAATCACCATCAACTAGAACCTGGCATGTCTTTGTCACGCAACACTCAAAATGCCTGGGAGAAATTGCGAAGTACTTAAGCGCGCCATCAGCATCAGGGAAGCAGGCTTTTTGGGTCTCCTCAAATGTTGCATTGGGATGTTGAGCGATGTACTCCTCCGTTATCTTTCTATAGGTCCCATCCCAGTCAAATATACTCGCGCCTCCCTCGACTCCAAGCTGATATTTACAGCGCAGGAGAAACCTGTACCAGTCATCCCCGCGGATGACATCCTGGTCACGTGTTGATATGTCTACAACCAGGCCTTTTTGCGGTGCCTTTTCCTTGAAAACATCGGCGATTTTCCACTTGAGGACGCCGTGACGACCGAACCAGAAGGCAGCCCGATACGCCCGGTAACCGATATCTATCGGTCGCTCGCCAGGCGTGTGTCTTGCCAGCCTGTCTACTTTCTTAATCAGAGAGTCGTCAATGTATCCTGTCAGCACTTTGTGGAGCTTCACTTTTTGCAAGTCCACCGTCCTGTAGATTACAGGCCATTCTGATTCCGGAGCCACCGAGAAAACATGGCTGATACCGAACTGATTGATGAAATCACAGACAAGGTCCATGTTGAGGAATTCATCCTGCAGCAGGGCCACCTTGACCGCATCGCTATTTCTTGAGAAGCCTATCTTCTCCATATTCTCGATAAAAAGCTCGCGTGCGAATCTGCATGAGAGAAATAACGTGTGGAAAATAATCAAGTCCCAACGAAT
>DATBWO010000182.1:0-15704 GCA_036514775.1 Dehalococcoidia bacterium
TTCCATCTTTAATCTCCACGGTCTCGCCGGGCAAGCCAATAACGCGTTTGATGAAAGGGTGTGGGGACTCAAACGGTGGGTCAAAGACTATTACCTCGCCTCGCTGTGGGCCAGAGGAGCGGTAACTCACCTTGCTAACCATAATGCACTCACCTTCTTGAAAATTGGGCTCCATACTGGACATTACCACAGTATAGCTCTGGACAGTGAGCTGAAGGAGTGCAAAAACGGCTACGGCGATGACAACAGTTATGACGACTTCACGAAGAATTTTCATTGGCAAAGGTTCATTCTACCATAAACCACGAAGTTAGTTCACTCGTTATAGCTCTACTTGTCGGCGCTGTTCCTTAATGCTAACATTATTACTCCGGGCCGCTAGCTCAATTGGTAGAGCAGCTGACTCTTAATCAGCAGGTTCAGGGTTCGAGACCCTGGCGGCTCACTTTAGATACCGAATTACTCTCGAATGGCACAGGATATATCAGCCGACGGCAGCTGGTTACAAAAAACTTGGGATTTCTGGATCAGAGATAATATTCCAGCGTCTCGATAATAGCTATCTGGTTGTTGAGCCTGTTCCGAAGTCGGCTCGGGTGCGAAGAAAGCGGGCTATATCTTCCCTGTTTATTACTCCAATGACTTTCCCTGCTTCCATTACCGGTATGTGATTGGTGCTTTCCCCATTCATTTCCTGGAGCACGCTCAAGAGGTCCTGGTCGGCATAAGCTACCTTTAATTTGCTGGTCGGGGTCATGATATCCTGCACGGAGGTGATTGTCCAACGGCTGCGGGGGACCTTCTTTATCTGCTGCAGGGTGACCATGCCTTCTAACTCAATCCCAGGCTTATCAGGAAGCAGCTTCGCCCTGTGGGCAATATATATTGCTGGGCTAGATCGATTAAATTCAGGTGTGGAGGGATTAGGGGAGAATCATAGTCCGTAATCTGACGCGCTGTGATACCAGTAAGAGCATCGTGGAGCAAAACCTGCTGATAACTAGCGCTGGCGGCATCATGGAGAAACCAGCCGATTAATGTTATCCACAAGCCGTAAATCCAGTATAGGGGAGCAAAAATAATAAGGGCAATGCCTCCAGCTATAAAAGCATAAGCTATCCCCTGTCCCACTTTGGTAGCGATGCGAGTTGCTCTATGGTAATCGTGGGTTCTGTACCACACGAGGGCGCGAAATATTCTGCCTCCGTCTAAGGGAAAACCAGGGATTAAGTTGAACAAGGCTAAAAGCACATTTATCCGAGCTAGCCACCACATTAAGTTAGCGGCCAGGATTTGCTGAGTTCCGGCCAGTAAAAGATGCAATCCGTAGAAAATACCAGCCAGAGCCAGGCTGGTTAAAGGACCAACTATGGCTATTGAAAGTTCTGCTCTGGGGTGGGTCGCTTCCTTAGTTATCTGAGAAACACCACCAAAAACAAAGAGGGTAATCTCTTTAACCGGGATATTGTTACGAATAGCCAGGATGCTGTGGGCTAGCTCGTGGGTAACGATGGAAGCAAAAAAGAGGAGGCTGGTTAATATGCCCAAAATTATCCTCTGCCATATGGGAGGGTAAGGAGGCTCTACTAAGGGGTAAAGCACGAGTGACAAGGTAACCTAGGCAAAGATGATAAACCAGGTATAATTGAGTCGCAGGGGGATACCGAAGACCCTGCCTAAACTTATATTACCCTTCATCGTCCTTCTTGCGGCACAGTGCAACCGATAAGCCTGTAAGCTAATTTAGCCAGTAGAAAAGCGCAAGAACCTGGCCCCTCCCCCGGGCAAAATTCCATTAAATCGAAGCCCACTACATGCCTGTGCAGGGCAACCGATTCTACTATATCCAGGACTTGCCGCCAAGACATGCCGTCAGGCTCGGGGGTGCCTACTGCTGGCATAATAGAAGGGTCGAGAACATCTACATCTATGGTGATATAGACATCTTCGCTAAGCGAGTCCACTATCTGGTCTATGGAAGCTCTATTCGATACCAGGTCAGACATGTAAAAGGGAAAGAGATGTGGGGAAGGACAGTTTTTGTTTTGTGTTAAGAATTGTTTTTCTTCCAGGCTCAGGCTGCGCACTCCTACCTGGGAGACAGGGCAAAACTCGACGATGCGGCGCATAACGCAAGCCTGGCTGTATTTAGTCCCCAGATATTCATCTCGAAGGTCAGCATGGGCATCCAGTTGCAACACAGAAAGTCCGGGAAATGCTTCCTTGAAAGCGCGAACTGCTCCTAAAGAAAGGGAGTGTTCTCCACCAAGCAACACTATAAATTTCTCCTTTTGTATTAAGCCCTTAATCACTTGGTAAACTCTGTTAATCATATCCTGGGGGCTGCTCAGCAGGGGTTCTACCTCGGGCAGGGTACAAATACCAACTTTATATATCTCGCGGTCCAGCTCTAAATCATAAAGCTCTAAATACTGGGAGGCGTCGATGATGGCCTGTGGACCATGGCGAGATCCGCCTTGCCATTCACTGGTGCTGTCGTAGGGGACAGGCAGAATTACAGTCCTGGCTTGCTGTAAATTTGAATAAGGTGGTTCTAATCCGGAAAAGACCCGGTGTGGCAGGAATATCCCCTCATGCCAATAAGTGGAGGGCTCAGGGTCGCAGTCGTGGTCATTCATGGTAAATAAAACTCTGGGGGTTGGCCATTGCGGGTTCTGCTTTGGGCCATTCTCTATCAATTAGACAAGTCCGCAACTTAACCAACTGAAACCCCTCTCGAAAATCTTCTATTGCTTTCTCGGTATCAAAGTCCTTGCAAGAAAAAACGTCTATGTTAATGTAATTCTGCTCAACAAAAGTATGGATGCCAATATGACTTTCCGCTATAAAAACAAATCCTGATATTCCCCAATCCTCTAATACCGGTCCTATGTATCTGAGCACGTATGGCGGTGAAATCCTGGTCATTCCAATCCTGGCAGGATAATTTTCCAACCACTTCCGAAGGAAATCTTCGTCTCGGAGAAGTTTTTGGTTGCTGGAATAGCCATCTATAATCAAATGCATCGGACCTCCTCGAGCAATATCTTTCTTAAATCGAAAAGGGCGGCGTATACTGCCCTTTGCTTTATTCTTGAGCGATTTCCACGGAGCATATGGGTGAAGGTTTCCTCAAATTTATTACTACTCAAGCCTATGAATGCGTCGCCGGAATTTTTATCGGCATTTATGTTACCCCCAACACCTATGCCGATATCGGTTTTCAAATTCCTGCGCGCAGCCTCAGCCATTGCCTTAGCTACCTGAATGCTTTCCTTGCCATATCGCTCCATAATGGAGGCATCCACACCGCAAGCTATTTTAGCCTCATCACAGCAAGCTAGCAATCCTCCCTTGAAATAAGTATAGCTTTCCAGGCCACTGGCAATGGTGCTGCACAGGAGCCCCTCGGTGCAAGATTCCATGGTAGCTAAGCTCAAGTTTTTGGCTCTGAGCAACTCCCCAATAACTGAGCCCAGGGTAGCATCGTCCACTCCCCAAATATAGGGAGAAAGAATGTTTCGAATTTGTTCTTCACTATGGGAAATAAGGCGTTGAGCTTCTGTTTTTTCCTTGGCTTTGGCTGTAATACGCAGATAAACACCGTCGGGATTGATATAAGTAGCCAGAGTCGGGTTGGATAGTTCGGCAAGATGGGCTACCAATTCCTCTACCTTAGCTTCGGCTAGTTGAAAAGTCTTAATTGTCCTGGATAGGATGACCTCTCCAGTTACTCTTTGCTCTAGTTTGGGTAAAATGCCTTCTTGCCACATCATTTTCATCTCATCGGACGGCCCGGGTAGGGCTATAATTATACGGTTGTCTTTCTCAACCCACCAACCAGGCGCTGTGCCCATACGATTGGGAATTATTTGGGCTGAAGGGATGATAGTTGCCTGTCTCATATTGCTTTGTGGTATTCCCCCAGTATAGCAGCTGAGTAAATTTTGCAATTCTTGCCATAACTTTTCATCGACTTTCAGTTCTTCATTCACTAGCTCGCCGATGGCCTCACGGGTAATATCATCCTGGGTAGGTCCCAATCCCCCCGTGGTGATAATAAGGTCTGCCCTCTTCCAGGCTCGTTTTAAGGTATCCACCAACCTTTTCTGATTGTCGCCTGCCGTGGAGATGAAATATAGGTCGATTCCCAGCAATGGTAATTGATTAGCTAGAAAGGAAGAATTAATATCAATTATATTGCCCAGTAAAATTTCTGTGCCAACGGGTATTATCTCTGCTTTCATCGGCCCCAAAATTTCCAAGTCAGCATTTGGTTGCTGAGATGCCCAGGTACTTTTCTACTATTGCCATAGCGCAATACTTGCCGCACATGCTGCAAGTCGCTCCGCCGGCAGGTATCTTACTATGGAGTTGCCGCGAAAGTTCAGGATCTAAAGATAGTTTAGCTTGAGTTTTCCAGTCAAGAGCTTTGCGTGCTCTGGACATTCGTTCATCCCACTCTTTGGCACCTTTTACACCCTTAACGATATCGGCGGCATGGGCAGCTATGCGGGAGGCGATTACCCCTTCTTTAACATCCTCTATGCCGGGGAGGGAAAGATGCTCAGTGGGAGTAACATAGCACAAAAAGTCTGCGCCAGCAGCAGCGGCAATTGCCCCTCCAATAGCAGCAGTGATATGGTCGTAGCCAGCGCCTATATCGGTCACTAAGGGCCCGAGGACGTAGAATGGCGCCCCGCGGCAGAGGCTCTTTTCCAATTGCACATTGGTGGCGATTTGGTTCAATGGCAAATGTCCGGGACCTTCTATCATAGCTTGAACGCCGGCTTCTTTTGAGCGCTCCACTAATTCGCCCAGGATAATTAACTCTTCAATTTGAGCTCTGTCAGTGGCATCAGCTAAACAACCCGGACGCAAGCCATCGCCCAAACTTAAAGTGAAATCGTATTCCAGAGCCAGGGCTAACAGGCGGTCATAGTATTGGTATAGGGGATTTTCCTTATCATTGTGGAGCATCCAGCCAGTGAGAAAAGCTCCTCCTCGAGACACTATGTCAGTGGTCCTGCCTTGCTTTTTAAGTCTGGCCACGGATTCCCGGGTCACTCCGCAATGGACGGTCATAAAATCAACACCGTCTTTGGCATGTTCTTCGATTACAGCGAAAATCTCGTCCACACTCATGTTTACGATGGCTCTATGATTCTCAATAGCTTCAATGCCCGCCTGATAAATAGGCACCGTCCCTACCGGCACAGTGCTAGCACTCATAATAGCCCTCCTGATAGCCGGAATATCGCCTCCAGTACTCAGGTCCATCACAGTGTCAGCACCAAAGTCGATGGCAGTCTGTAATTTCCTTAATTCCATGTTCAAGTCGCAAAAATCCGATGATGTGCCTATGTTGGCATTGACCTTGGTCCTCAGCCCTTTGCCTATGCCGCAAGGGATTAGGTTCGTGTGATTAACGTTGGCCGGAATTACTATTTCACCCGCAGCCAAGCCTCTGATGATACAATCCGTCTCTAAGCCTTCCTTTTCGGCTACGTGCTTTATCCGGGGTGAAACGGTTCTCTTTCGCGCTAACTCTATCTGGGTCATCTTACTAAAAACCTCATTATAAGTTGCAGCAAAACTAAAGTATAAAACAGGGTGATTGTCAATGCAAACGCAACGCTGGTCATGACAGGACAAGCAAAAGCGAAGAACCTGGATACAGATTTAAGACAAAGCCCGTAAGGTTTCCTTCTGGATTTTGAACAATTTCTCTATTCCTTGTTGGGCTAAAGAAAGTAGGGCATCGGCAGTTTCTTTGGAGAAAGGTTTGCCCTCGGCAGTTCCCTGGATTTCCACAAATTCATTTTTATCGGTCATGACCGCATTGAAATCAACTTCGGCTCGGTAGTCTTCTTCATAACAAAGGTCGAGTAGCATAGTACCATTCACAATGCCCACGCTGGTGGCTGCTATCATTTTATTTAACGGCATAAGTGGCAAAACGCCCTGTTTCCTTAGATTATGGAAGGCATGGTAAAGAGCAACATATCCACCTGTGATAGCCGCTGTTCTGGTACCACCATCTGCTTGCAAGACATCGCAATCCACTACAAATGTCCTTTCTCCCAGGCTGGCTAAGTTAGTCGCTGCCCTCAAACTGCGACCGATAAGGCGTTGGATTTCCTGGCTTCTTCCCTCTCCCTTGTCGCGCGGTGTGCGAGTAACTGTGGAGCGGGGTAGCATTCCATACTCAGCAGTAACCCAACCCTGCCCACCGCCTTTGAGGAACTGAGGCACCCTTTCCTCCATGCTTACGGAGCACAGCACCCTCGTTTTTCCCAGTTCAATTAACGCCGAACCCTCGGCGAAACTCTGGTACCCTAAAATTATACGCACGGGGCGGAGTTCATTGCTAGCTCGGTTATCTGTTCTTGGCATATTAGAAAAAGTATAGCAAACTATTTAGCAATCTGCTTGTCCATTTTGAGCTGTTATTCACCACCCTCCTCTTTTTTGATAGGTCTCGATAAATCTTTCGATAGAGCGGTCATAAGTCCTCTCCACGTCGTCGGGGAAAAAGCAGGCGGGCAGCTCGCCTGACCGCCAATGGTATCTTAGGCATTCGCAGCAAATGCCTTTTCTGCTGCATGGCTCATAGGTACAGTTACATTTTTCTTTGTTTTGCTCCATGGTGCACTCTCTCATATTCGGTCTCCTTTGATAATTGTTTAACTGAATGCTTCTTTGCTTCCAAGTCAGAATGATACCATGTAGTAAGCATAGGAACACAAGCTACGCCGCTTTTCCAAACATATGCTATCATATGCCAAAATAAGATCGTTGGGAAGGAAGGCAGCGGGTTGCAGCTACCATTCGATGCTTATCTTGATATTGAGACCACAGGTTTGTGTTCGTTTTATGATGAAATAACCGTTATTGGCATTTATTTAGCCAATGGCAGTGGGAATCAATTGGTTCAACTTGTTGGTGGTGATGCAACCGGTGCTAACTTACTCAGGACATTGCGTTGTGTAGATACAATCTACACATACAACGGCAGCCACTTTGACCTTCCTTTTATCAATTTCCGTCTGAGGGTAAATCTGCGGGAGCATTTTCATCACCATGACTTGATGCAAGATTGCTGGAAGAACAATTTATATGGTGGCTTCAAGGCGGTAGAGCGGCAATTAGGCATTCCCCGACGGCTACGGGGTATTGGTGGAACAGAAGCGGTGGTGCTTTGGTGGAGATATCAGATTCATCATGACCGCAAGGCACTGGATTTGTTGCTGGAATACAACAAGGAAGATGTGGTTAATCTGATGACATTGAGGGGGAAGCTAGAAAGGTTCGAATGTAGACCCCGTTGGGGGAAGCGGTTAAAACAGATTTAGCATCTCGCTTCGCTTAAGCTGTATCCCATGGAAAAGATTCATCATAGTAATAGAGGTCGTTAAAGGCCTCCGTAATTTCATATTCATCTAGCCTAGAATCGGGGTGTGGATCGAGAAGCCCGAACCAGGAATGCCAAGAAGAGAATTGGGCAGGCGATTGGGACTCTATCTTCTGCCAATCCCCGTCGTGATTCCAATCCTCTGTCAGGAAGGCATGTCCATCTTCTCCACCATCAATACCAAGGGCAACATATACCCGCTCCGCATCAATGCCATACGTTCTGAGGAAAGAGCACAATAAGGTAGAAAAATCCTCGCAATCCCCGGTGCGGGAGGACAGGGTTTCTTCGGGGGTTTGCCAGTAGTCCTCTCCCCATCGCTCTTCATCAGACATATAATCTATATTACTAGCGACCCAGTCTCGGATATCATCAAAGCCAGCTTGAGAAAGTTCGTAAGGGGGGTCACCGAGGATATCTTGTAGAGCTTCCTTAACTGATGGGCAATCAGGCGTAATGTAAGACTCAAATTCAGACCCCATCGTCGGAAGCCCATGAGCAGTAGAGCTATCGGGGTAGAAGACGCAACTGATGCAGCTCAACCCAGATACGATGAGCAAGCTAAGCGCGGCCCCACAGGCTAAGGGGACTAAAAAGCGCTTTTTCATCCACACGTCCCCGGTAATTTTAATTGATAATTTAGTTTTTTTCAAAGATTTTCCCTGCCCTCGTGCTATGATTTGGGGGATATTTGTGGGAAGAGGGAATAGAAATTCATGATAACGTTTGAGGCGCGATGCAGCACTACCGCTATGGGGATAATGCCTCATAGGGATGTTGAGAAGGCATTGGAGCTTGCCTTGAGCCTGGATATCCCATTCTGGCCCCAGCTTCCCAAAGTGAGCCTGTATGAAGATATGTATGTTCAAACATCGCAAAATTTCCCGGGCATAGCTATTGACTTTGATAAAGAGAGGCTTAGTTTTGACGCTGCCCGATTTGAACAAGAACTCGACGAGTATTTCGTGAAAACGGATGTCCCTGAGGCTTTTGCCCTCACCGCCGAGTATTCCGCAGTATTCCACAAGTTTCTCTCTAAAGAGCTTCAAGGTTACAAAGCTATCAGAGGACAGGTCACCGGTCCCGTGAGCTTTGGCTTCAAGGTACTGGATGAGAACCTCAAGCCAGTCATTTATAACGATGCGGCAAGAACTATTTTGTTTGATTTTATTCAGAAGAAAGCCAACGTTCAGTATCGGGAGCTTAAGAAAAGGAATCCCAATGCCTTTGTCTGGCTGGATGAGCCGGGGCTTGGTTATGTGTTTAGCGGTCTTTCGGGATATAATGAGCAACCGGCTAAGGAAGACTACCATAATTTTGTTGCAGGACTGGAAGGGCCCAAAGGACTGCATCTCTGTGCCGAGGTGAATCTACCCTATCTGTTGGAGTTGGGTGTAGAAATTCTGTCCTTCGACGCTTATCAAATTGGGTTTATGCCCAGGGAATATGCTGGTAACGTGGCTGAATTTATCAGGAAAGGCGGGATTATCTCGTGGGGCATTGTCCCCACTGACCCCACAGTTCTGGCGACGCAGACCCCCGAAACACTGGCGGCGATTCTTTCAGACTACTGGGAGGTAATCTTCCAGAATACAGGTCTGCCCTTGAACCAAATTGCCAGGCAGGCACTGGTGGCACCAGCCCGATGTTGTCTTAGCGACACAAGCCAGCTTAGTACCGCCGATAAGAAGGCAGGCGAATGCCAGACTCCTATCTCTGAGGAAGAGATTGTGGAAAAGGCGTTTGCCTACTTGCCAGAACTCTCGCAGATACTGCGAGATAAGTATGGCGTATAAAGAGGAGAGCGACATGAAAGTATTAGGTATTATGGGCAGCCCGAGAAGGCAAAGCAATACCGAAATCCTTCTTGATAAGGCGCTGGAAGGTGCCGGGGAGGCCGGAGCCGAGGTCGAAAAAGTGCTGGTCTCCAAGCTCAAAATCTCGCCGTGCCTGGAAATATATGCCTGTCTCAAGGATGGCGACTGTGCCATTAAGGATGATATGCAATTGCTCTATGATAAGCTTCTGGAAGCAGACCATATCATTTTTGCTTCACCGATATTCTTCTATGGTATTACCAGCCAGGCAAAAGCTGTGATAGACAGATGTCAGGCGCTTTGGGTAAGGAGACATGTGCTGGGCATAGGCAAGGAGGATAAGCGAGAGAGGAGGGGTGTGTTTATCTCGGTGGGCGCTACTCGCGGTAAAAAGCTCTTTGATGGCGCGGTGCTCACGCTGAAGTATTTCTTTGATGCTATAGGTGTGAAATATTCTGGTGATTTATTAATCAGGGGAATTGATAAGAAAAGCCAAATCAAGGAGCATCCTGCGGCTCTCGGTGATGCATTTCGCCTTGGCCAAGAGCTTGTCCGTGGGTAGTAGAGACGGACAATGAAGGCAATAAGAACTGACAATCTAACCAAGATGTTTGGTCATCTTGTTGCCGTAGACCATATCTCATTTGAAGTCACAGAGGGAGAGATTTTTGGTTTTCTTGGCGCTAATGGAGCCGGCAAGACCAGCACTATCATGATGCTGGCTACGGCGCTAAATCCCAGCTCCGGGACGGCCACCGTATACGGCTATGATATCATCAAAGAGCGGGATAAAGTCCGAGAATCAATCGGCATTGTTTTTGAAGAACTGAGCCTGGATACCAATCTCACGGCGAGAGAAAACCTGGACTTTCATGCCATCTTGTATCACCTTCCCAAAAAAGTGCGAGAGGAGCGGATATCTCAAGCCCTGGATTTGGTAGAGTTGAAGGATAGGCAAAACACATTGGTAAAACACTACTCCGGCGGCATGCAGCGCAGATTGGAGATAGCCAGGGGAATGCTGAATTATCCCAAAGTCCTGTTCTTAGACGAGCCTACTCTGGGTTTGGACGTGCAGACGAGAAGGCTGCTGTGGGATTATGCTAAGAAGTTGAACAAAGAGTCAGGTACCACTATATTGCTGAACACTCATTATGTTGAGGAAGCGGACTACCTTTGCGATAGAGTCGCTATATTAGAGCATGGAAGGATTGTGATGGTGGATACCCCCAAAGCATTAAAAGATTCGTTGGGTAGCAGCGTTCTTTCTATCAAGTTTCCCCAGGGTGACCTGGTCAGTGAGTTTGCCAGTTTGCTCAATGGAATGAGCTGGGTCAAAAAGATTCATCAGCATGACGCTCAACTGGAGTTAAGCGTAGGAGACAAGGGGATGAAGATACCCGACGTAGTGAGGCTGGCACGTAAGCACGGATTCGTTATTTCCTCGATTGGCGAGCACAAGCCCAGCCTGGAGGATGTTTTCCTACACTATGCTGGGAAAAAATTGCAGGACGAGGAGCATGAATAGCATAATAGAAATTGAAAACCTGACCAAAGAATTCGATGGCCTGGTAGCCGTAGACCATATTACCTTGAATGTCGGGAAGGGGGAGTTTTTTGGCTTTCTTGGCCCTAATGGAGCCGGTAAGACAACAGCCGTAAAGATGCTCTGTACTATACTGACCCCCACTGCAGGCTCGGCCAAGGTTTGCGGATATGATATCGTGCAGCAAAAGGATAAGGTCAGGGAGTGCATAGGCATTGTGTTTCAAGATCGAGCCATTGACACATTCTTAACTGGTAAAGAGAATCTGGATTTTCATGCCCGAATGTATCATCTGGATAGGAAAACCAGGCAGGAAAGGGTGGCGGAGGTGCTAGACCTGTTGGATTTGAGGGGGAAGGAGAACGTGAAGATTAGTGAGTGCTCCGGCGGCACCCAGCGCAGGTTTGAGGTTGCTCGGGGATTTCTGAACCATCCCCAAGTCCTGTTTTTGGACGAGCCGACTTTGGGCATGGATGTCCAGGCTAGGAAGAATCTCTGGGATTACATCAAGCTGCTCAATGAGAAAGAGGGCATAACCATCATCCTGACTACTCACTATATGGAGGAGGCGGATTATCTCTGCCACCGCGTGGCTATTATCGACCACGGCCGCATAGTAGCCATGGATACGCCGGAAAAGCTCAAACGGGCAGTGGGTTTGAATTTGATTTCGCTGCAAATAGCTCAGGATAGCAGCGGCAGCCTGGTTGATTCCCTGAAGCAGCTTAGCTGGATAAAGAAGATTGAAGCGCGTGATGGCTCACTAGAGCTAAGTATCGATGGCGGCGAGGAAAGAATACCTGAGCTTATTGATTTTGCCGATAGCCGTGGACTTGTTATATCATCCATCAAGTTATATAAGCCAAGTTTGGAGGATACATTTTTACATTACACAGGGAAGACTATAAGGGAGGAAGAAGGAAGTCTGAAGGAACTATGGAAATCATGGATGCGAAGAACTGGAGGTAAGAAATAACATGCAAGCAATTGAGATCCGGCGAATCATAGACCCGCTGCCGATTTACACCATGTGGCTGCGAGAGCTGAAAAGGTTTTTGAGAGTAAAGGCCAGGGTTGTTGGTTCACTATTGATGCCCCTCTTTTTTCTGGCTTTTCTGGGATTGCCTATGAGCTTCGCCAGTCGAATACCGGTGCTGGAAGGCATAGGTTACCTTGACTTTCTCGCTCCTGGAATAGTGGGCATGACCTTATTATTTAGTGGTACCATGTCAGGGGCATCGGTTATCTGGGACAAGGAATTCGGCTTTTTAAAAGAGGTCTTGGTGGCTCCGGTTAGTCGTTTTTCCGTTATATTGGGCAGAAGCCTCGGCGGCATGACCGTAGCCCTTATTCAAGCCCTCGTTATAGTGGGAATAGCAGTAGCCATGGGGGTCCAATTATCCAGCGTATCAGGATTCTTTTTGGCCATAGTAATTATGATTCTCACCTGCGCCACATTCACGGGATTTGGCATAATCATTGCCACCAAGTTAGGCAATCTGGAAGGCTTTATGGCTATAATGAACTTAATAGTATTTCCCATATTTCTGCTCTCAGGCGCCTTCTTCCCTATACAGTCTATGCCGTCCTGGCTGAAATACATAATGTACATCAATCCTTTGACCTATGGAGTGGATGGGTTGAGGAGTACTCTTATTGGCGTTGCCGCCTTTCCGCTCTGGCTCGATTTCACGGTTCTTCTTGTAGTGTGTCTAGCTTTAGCAACATTAGGTTCTTACTTCTTCTCCAAGATGGAAGCTGATTGAGGAAGTGGGGAAAGCCGGTAGAACTGAGGTGTAGAACTATGCTTAGCACATACAGAATCAACGGTGAAGAGATAGACTCGCTAGAACTGAAGATTTTGCTTATTACTAAAGGCATAAATATCCCATCTGATGAGGTCTACGAGAGGTTTGGCAATACCCATCGGCTATCCTCTTTTAGGGACCCGGGAGCATGCAATTGCCTCCTCCTGCCGGATAATACTGTTGTCCACATCTGGAATGCCGGTCCTCGGTCTCCGTTTACTGTAGGTATTGCCGAAAGCGGTAATGCCTATCTGGCTTACAAGGGTCGCTTTGTAACGGAGGTGGGCTTTCCTCAAAAGACGCAATTCTACGAGCAATACACTTCCAGGGGAATACCCTTCGGTATGATTGCTGTCTTGCAAGGTCTGGATGTCTTATCCTTTCCATATCTATGGCCCTGCGAGTATGCCAAAAGTGGATTTCCGTGCCAGTTTTGTTACACCGGAGCTTACACGGAGGGACTTGCCCGTGAGGGGAAACTCGAGTTCCTTTCCCCGACACCGCAGGATGTGGCAGAGGTTGTTAACTACGCGGTAAATATTGAGAAGCTGGCATCATATATCCAGATAACCGGTGGTTCAACAATGACCCCCCGCGCGGAGTGCCATCTTGTATGTGACATGCTTCGGGCAATTGATGACCTGGCGGGCCTTGATAATATTGCAGGAGAAGTTCTGGTATATACGTCACCTCCCTCGGATCCTGTGATTGTCGAAAAAGTTTTTCGAGCAGGAGCAGATAGGGTTGCCTGCGACATGGAGATATGGGATGAAGAACTATTCCAACATATATGTCCGGGCAAGGCGCGCTTTGCGGGGCGCGAGCGGCAACTCGATGTCCTGGTTCACATAGCCCGAAAGACATGGTCGTAATAAAGCCTGTAGCGCCTTTGTCATCGGGCTTGAACCTGTAAAAAGCTTCCTATCTGGCGCTGAATACCTCGCCAGCCATGGCATCGTCCCACTACCATCGATATGGATGCCGATGGGAAAGGCGGTCTTGGGAGTAAGCGAAGCCCCGGGACTGCCCTACTACCGACAAGTTCGAGACGGTCTCGCTGAGATTTATGAGAGGCACCAGTGCGAACCACCGGGAAGTACTGGATTCAACGTCTGCCTGTGCCGGGATACCTGGAACAATCGAAACGAAATACTACGAAGAAAGAAACGCCGCAATGAAGACACTTAGAACGTTGTATTTTTTTGAGGCCAGATTGCATCAGTGATAAAATATGTCTCAAATAGTACCTAAAAATCGGTCTGGTACCATCTGAAAGGGAATT
This sequence comes from Dehalococcoidia bacterium, assembly GCA_036514775.1. GTDB lineage: Bacteria > Chloroflexota > Dehalococcoidia > GIF9 > AB-539-J10 > RBG-13-51-36. The sequence continues at coordinate 13,868 of DATBWO010000182.1, forward strand.
GGCGCATGAACTTTGTTAGACCTGATATCATCCGACCTCCCAGCGAATGGAAAAGCTATTTTCTCCCTGTAACCAGTGGGTGCTCCACCAACACCTGCACTTTTTGTATGTACTATGGCTCAAAGCTTCGGATGCGAGACGTTGATGACGTCAAGACTGAAATAGATGCTCTAGCCTCATTCAGGCGCAGTGGCATGCGGCTTCCTAATGTTGCTAATGTGGTGTATGACGTGGCTCAAGGTTGGGATGGCAAAATGGTATTTCTTCAGGATGGCGATGCCCTTGTTTACCCCTTTCCCAAATTGAGGGAGGTCCTCCAGTATTTGAATGAAAAGCTACCCTCTATCGAAAGGATTGGTACATATGCGACGCCGCAGGATATCCTGCGCCGGAGTTCCGAGGAACTCCAGGAATTAAAACGGCTCAAGTTAGGTATTTTTTATACGGGGGTTGAGAGCGGCGATGATGAACTGCTCCAGAAGATAGGTAAAGGGGCAAGTTCAGACGAGTTGGTCGAGGCAGGAAAGAAAGTGAAGGAAGCCGGGATAATCTTTTCTGTGACGGTAATTTTAGGGCTTGGCGGTATTGAGGGTAGCCAGAAACACGCGCTGGAGACAGCCAGAGTTCTCACTGAGATTGACCCGGAGTATGCCGGAGCCTTAACCTTGACCTTCGTTCCCGGTACCCCGCTCTATGAGCAGTGGCAACGAGGTGAATTCCATCCTCTTTCTCCATTTCAATCCCTGGAAGAACTGAGGTTAATCATAGAGAATTCCAACTTTACCGATTGCTTCTTTAGCTCAATGCATGCCTCAAACTATCTTTCCGTCCGGGGAAGATTGCCGCGAGACAAAGAGAGGATGCTTAGAGAAATAGACAAGGTTCTGGCAGCCAGAGACCCTTCTCTGCTCAGGCCTGAGTTTCTTAGAGGCCTGTGACTGTGATGAGAGTCAACCCGCGAAACATTGCAGGTGATAATACCAGGTAACTAATCCCATGCGCAAAGAAGAGGAAGTGAACTATGGGGCGCTGTGGATGTGGGCACGTTTTAGCCCACGCCGCGTGGGCTTTCTTTTAAGAATTCACTGGCGCCGGTGGTGTGCTACACGCCGCCACAGACGACAGCAACGTCATATTGCTGGTTCGATCCCCTCGATTCTGGCCATCAGCCCGACGATGCGCTGCAACTACAACTGCACAGCCTGCTACTCACGGGGCAGACCTACAGATAACGAACTTTCAACAGACGAACTCGATGCGCTCTTGTCCGAAGCGGAAGAGCTGGGTATTCACTCCATTGTCTTAACCGGTGGTGAGCCGTTGCTGCGGGACGATATACTCGACCTCATAGCTCACCACCATCGCCTACTCTTCTTCCTTATCACCAATGGCTCGCTCGTAACGCCTGAGATTGCCCGTCGCATCGCCCGGAGCGGAAACATCGTCCTGCTCGTGAGCATCGAGAGATTTGCCAGCGACACTGACAAGCTCCGCCAGCCTGGCGCTCACGAGGCCGCCATGCGTGCCTTTGCTCACCTACGCAAAGCCCGAGCGGTCTTTGGCTTCGTCGCCACAAACACCTCTGCCAACACCTCTCAACTCGCCAGCGATGAGTTCATCGACCAAATGGTCACCTTGGGCTGTGTTGTTGGCTTCTTCACTGAATATGTACCTTGTGGTCCAAACCCGAGGCCCGACTTGGTCCTGGATGAAGCTGCACGAGCCGCGTTCCGCAAGCGTGTTCTCGAATTTCGGCGTCGCAAACCCATCGTCATTAGTCAGTTCCCTGACGATGAATATGGCAAGGAAAATCGCTGTTCGGGGGCAGGACGGGTGT
>DATBWO010000183.1:0-6605 GCA_036514775.1 Dehalococcoidia bacterium
CCCCGGCTGACCGAATGGCTTATTGAATATAATTTCAACCGCCCGCACCAATCCCTTGACTATCTTCCTCCTGTAGCCTATATTGAAAAGGAACTTGCTAAAATCCGTAGTCCAGTGTTACCCATGTGGTCAGCCAGCACAGCCTCTTGACAAAATTAAGTGGTGTTGTTAAAATTGATAGTTTGTATATGCTCTCATTCTCTTTTAGCTTTGTCGCCCTAAATTTTCCCAGCTAGTGTCTTCAATATATTGTTTTGAAGAATAATCAGGATCGTTTCTTCTATGCCTAAACACGAGTTGCTGAAGTCTTTCGCTAAATTGTCCGAGACTTTAGAAATACCTGACCTTATCCGAGTTCAGCGTGATTCCTTCCGCTGGTTTCAGGAAGAGGGTTTGAAGGAGCTGTTTGAGGAAATCTCACCAATTCAAGATTATACTAACACAAGGCTAGAATTACATTTTGTTGATTATGAGTTTCGAGAGCCTCCGCATTCTATCCCTGAATGTCTTGAGCGAGGCCTAACTTATTCCTCTCCTATTCATGTCACTGCGCAACTGGTGGTTAAGGAGACGGGGGAGATCAAGCAACAGGAGTTATTCTTTAGTGATTTCCCATTAATGACGGATAACGGCACTTTTATTATTTCTGGAGTAGAGCGGGTAGTAGTTAATCAATTGACTCGTTTTCCCGGCGTCTATTTCACCTTAGGTAGAGATCCTACAAGTGGGCGAGAATTGTGCTTTGCTAAGCTTGTTGCTGAACATGGGGCATGGCTTGATTTTGACACTTCTAATCGAAACGTGATTTCGGTGAAGGTGAGTGGCAAACGAAAGACGCCGGTTACCACTTTGTTGCGTGCCATAGGCTTTGAGAGTGATGAGGCTTTGCTTTCCCTTTTCCAAGACATAGATAACTCGCCTGAGCATGTTTTTATCCGCTCTACAATAGAGCGAGATCCTCTGATCAAAAACAAGACTGATGCCCTGTTCGATGTTTATAGAAAACTATCTTCCGGTGAAGCCCCTAGTCTTAGTAGTGCCCAGGCCTTGCTGAATAATTTCCTATTTAATCCTCGCCGCTATAGCTTGGGCAAAGTTGGTCGTTACAAGCTTAATAAAAAGTTAGGCCTTAATGTCCCTGGGAATTGTACTGGATTAACCCCTGAAGATTTGGTGCAAATAGTCCGCCGTATTATTTCAGTTAACAATGGCAAGGAAGCTCCTGATGATATTGACCATTTAGGCAATCGAAGGGCCCAGGCAGTAGGTTTTCTAATACAAAAGCAATTTCGTATTGGCTTATTAAGGCTGGAAAGAGCTATTAAAGAACGAATGAGTATTCTGGGCCCTGAGGTAGCAACTCCTGTTGCTTTGATTAATATTCGCCCCGTAGCAGTCGCTATAAGGGAGTTCTTTGGCCGATCACAGCTATCTCAATTCATGGATCAAACTAATCCGCTAGCTGAGCTAACTCACAAGCGTCGTCTTTCTGCCATGGGTCCTGGAGGTCTCTCAAGAAAACAGGCTGGATTTGAGGTTCGCGATGTACACCATTCTCATTATGGTAGGATTTGTCCTATCGAAACACCTGAGGGGCCAAACATTGGTCTTATTGGCTCTCTGGCTACTTACGCTTCGGTTAATGAATATGGTTTTATAGAGACGCCATATCGCAGAGTTATCCACGAGGTTCCCAATACTGTGGAAGAGTTGATGGGAAGGACCATCGGGGAGGATATAAAAAGTAAGGGCAAACTTGTGACCAAGGCTGGAACGTTAATCACAAAGAAGCTTGCACAAAGGTTATCTTCTCTTTCGGCTCGGAATATTAAGGTAGTTCCCTTTGTTTCCAGTCAAATCGTTTATCTGACAGCCGACGAAGAAGATCAATATGCTATTGCTCAAGCTAATGCTCTCCTCAGTGCAAGAAATGAGTTTGTTTATGACAAGGTTGAGGTTAAGAGGGGGGACAAATATTTCAAGGAATCAATAGACAAAGTAAACTTTATCGATGTTTCACCAAAACAGCTATTCAGCATAGCTGCTTGTCTTACTCCCTTTCTTGAGCATGATGATGCTAATCGGGCCTTAATGGGCTGCAATATGCAACGACAAGCGGTGCCCTTATTACGTCCCGCGTGTCCTTTAGTGGCCACGGGTATGGAAAAAGAGGTGGCTAAATATAGTGGGCAAGTGATATTTGCGCCCGAGGATGCTGTGGTTACTTCGGCGACTAGCTCACAAATTGTAATCGAAAATGAAAAAGGTGGAGAGCAATCGTTCGATTTAATCAAGTTTGCCAGAACTAACCAAGGGACGTGCATTAATCAGCATCCCATTGTAAACAAAGGTGATAAGGTCAAGAAAGGGCAAGTGTTGGTAAATAGTTTTTCTATAGATGGTGGAAACCTCGCCTTGGGACAAAATATCATTTGTGCTTTTATGAGCTGGGAAGGATATAACTTTGAAGATGCCATTATTATCAGTAAAAGGCTGGTTAAGGATGATGTCTATACTTCCGTTCACATTGAAAAATATGAGATAGAGGAGCGTGATACTAAGCTTGGTCCTGAAGAAATAACCAGGGATATACCTAATGTAAGCGAAGAGAGCCTAACTAACCTTGATGAAATAGGTATTGTACGTATCGGAGCTGAAGTAAAGCCCAATGACATTCTGGTTGGGAAGATTACTCCCAAGGGTGAAACTGAACCTTCAGCGGAAGAAAAATTACTACGAGCCATTTTTGGCGAAAAAACACGGGAGGTGAAAGATAGCTCTCTCAGAATGCCATCAGGGGAGTGGGGGAGAGTGATCCGAACTAAAGTCTTTTCTCGTGACAACCACGATGAATTACCTGCCGGGGTGAACAAACTTATACAAGCATGGGTTGCTCAAAAGCGCAAAATCTCAGTGGGAGATAAAGTGTCGGGGAGACATGGCAATAAAGGGGTTATTTCTATTATATTGCCTGAGGAAGACATGCCATTTTTGCCAGATGGCACGCCTGTAGATATTGTCCTTAATCCTCTTGGTGTTCCGTCCCGTATGAATATTGGGCAGGTTTTAGAGGCTCATTTGGGTTGGGCAGCGCAGATACTAGGTTTTCGGGCTATTAATCCTGTTTTTGATGGCGCTGATGCCCTGAGTATTGAGGACGCCTTAGCTAAGGTTTGGATAGCTTGGAAAGCTAATGCTGTTAACCTTAGCCCTGAAGCCCCCGGAAATGCCAGGACTGATCTAGGAAAAGTCGAAGAGTGGCTTTCTCATCATGGTTTTGATGCCGGGGAAATAATGGATGGAGAGCGTGTAGGTGCGGCACGAAAAGCTTCCCTCTGTATATGGCTTGAGGAACTAGGCATGGGTGATAATCATCAGATTAGAGATCTCAGTGATGGAGATTTGGAGCAGAGGGCACAAAAAGTTTATAAAGAGCGAAAGCTCTATCCTCCTATTTTTGGCAAAATGGAACTTCGAGATGGGAGAACTGGCGAACTGTTCGATAAGCCGATAACTGTGGGCAATGTATATATAATGAAACTGATTCATCTTGTTGGCGATAAAGTGCATGCTCGTTCCACCGGTCCGTACTCGCTCATCACCCAGCAACCATTGGGGGGGAAAGCTCAGTTTGGTGGTCAAAGGTTTGGTGAAATGGAGGTATGGGCATTGGAAGCGTATGGCGCAGCTCATACACTTCAAGAGATGCTCACAATAAAATCAGATGATGTAATGGGACGGGCTAAAGCTTATGAATCTCTTGTTAAAGGCGAGGATATTCAACAACTCGGTATTCCAGAATCGACCAAGGTTTTGTTCATGGAGCTACGTAGTTTAGGTTTTGCTGTCGAACTACTGAGCGAGGGGGAAAATGTCTCAATTTGATGGCATTAATGGTATTCGGATAAGTCTTGCCTCACCGGAACAAATCAAGAGCTGGTCTCACGGCGAGGTGACTAAAGCCGAGACAATAAATTACCGCACTTTGAAGCCAGAAAGAGATGGTCTATTTTGTGAAAGAATTTTCGGCCCTGTTAAAGATTTTGAATGCCATTGTGGCAAATATAAAAAGGCGAGATATAAAGGAGTAATTTGTGATAAATGTGGTGTTGAGGTAGCTCATTCCAGCGTACGCCGGGAACGCATGGGGCATATAGAACTAGCTGCGCCAGTTACTCATATATGGTTTGTTAAGTTAGTGCCCAGTCGACTAGGGCTGCTTCTCGATCTTTCTCCGCGAGACTTAGAGGGGGTCATTTATTTTGCTCGGTATATCATCATCTCTGTTGATGATGAAGCTAGGCAAAAGAAGGTTCGCCAACTTGAAGAAGAAATGGGTCGAAAGATCGCTGAGCAAGAAGAGCGCCTGAACAAGGAAAGCGAAGAATTAGAAGCCAAAGACCTGAAAGAAGAGCTAAAGATAACAGAAGTAAATCAACTTCGTGCCAAATTTATAGAAAGGAAGGACAGAATTGAAGAAGAGCTAAAGGTGAGCATTGAAGAGGTTGAAAGTCTTCGGCCGCTGAAATTGCTTAACGAAGATGAGTACAGGAAACTTAGAGATAAATATGGTGCTATTTTTGAAACTGGCATGGGAGCTGAGGCTATTCTACAGATCTTGAAGCAGATTGATATGGATGCTTTGCACCAAGAGCTTCGTGAGCAAATCCGTAGCACCTCAGGGGGATATCGTAAGAGAGTCAGCCAACGGCTACAATTAGTTGAAGCTTTTAAGCTCAGTGGGAATAAGCCTGAGTGGATGGTTTTAACCTTGCTTCCTGTACTGCCTCCGGCACTTCGTCCTATAGTTCAGTTGGATGGTGGTCGCTTTGTTATTAGCGACCTTAACGATCTCTATCGGAGAGTTATTAATCGTAACAACCGCCTCCGCCGTCTTGTGAAGTTAGGTGCGCCGGAAATAATTGTCCGAAATGAGAAACGCATGTTGCAGGAAGCTGTGGATGCTCTTATTGACAACGGCCGAAGAGGGCGCGCAGTTACTACTGGTAATAAGCATGCTCTGAAATCTCTTTCTGACATCTTGAAGGGCAAGCAAGGACGGTTTCGGCAAAATCTTCTCGGTAAGCGAGTAGACTACAGTGGTCGCTCGGTCATTGTTGTTGGTCCCAAGCTCAAACTTCATCAATGTGGTTTGCCACGCTATGTTGCTTTAGAGCTATTTAAGCCTTCGGTTATGCACAAACTCATAAAGAATGGATATGCCAATAACCTGAAGAGTGCCCGGCGTCTGGTGGAAAGAGGTAGCCCTGAGGTTTGGGATGCACTGTATGAAGTAGTTAAGGAGCGCCCTGTATTGCTTAATCGTGCCCCAACATTACATCGGCTCAGCATTCAAGCCTTTGAACCCGTGTTAATCGACGGCGATGCTTTTCAGCTCCACCCCTTAGTTTGTACTGCTTTTAATGCCGATTTTGATGGCGACCAGATGGCGGTTCATGTGCCATTGTCTAAAGCTGCGGTGAAGGAAGCCAGGGAATACATGCTTAGCCCTTATAATATGTTGCTACCAAGTTGTGGTGAGCCTGTGACAACACCCACCTTGGACATGGTCCTGGGCTGTTATTATCTTACCATTGCGAAGTCTGGAGCCAGAGGGGAAGGGAAAATTTTCAGCAGTTTTAACGAGGCTAAATTAGCTTACGAACTTGGCATTGTTGAACTTGGTGCTGAAATTGTTGTGGGAGATCCTTCGATTGGTTCAGATGGGGGGAGGATAAATACTACAGTGGGCAGAATTTTATTTAACGACGCCTTGCCTCCGCAGCTTCGCTTTTATAACAAAATAGCAGATAAGGCTTCCTTAAGGGCGTTAGTCGCTGATTGCATCCGTTTGTTGGGCAATGAAAATACTGCTGGTGTCCTGGATAGACTTAAGCAATTAGGGTTTGACTATGCTACAAAGTCGGGCATTTCCATCGCTATGAATGATATTGAAGAGCCTCCGGAGAGGGTCAAGCTCCTTAAAGAAGCCGATGAAAAAGTTATCCTTATTGAGGATCAATTTAATCGTGGCTTGATTACTGAGGATGAAAAGTATGCAAGCACAGTTCAAGTGTGGATGGAGGCCACCGATAAGATTACTGAGAATATATCACGGACGCTAGAGCCTTATGGTAGTGTCTACATGATGGCTACATCGGGTGCCAAGGGGAATATTTCCCAAATTAGACAAATGGCAGGGATGCGCGGGTTGATGACCGACCCCTCAGGAAGGATAATAGATTTCCCCATTAAATCAAGTCTCCGTGATGGGCTGACACCCATGGAGTATTTCATTTCTACCCATGGTGCTCGTAAAGGATTAGCTGATACTGCCTTGAGGACATCAGATAGTGGTTATCTTACCAGGCGCCTTGTCGATGTAGCCCAAGATGTTATTATAACTGAAACAGATTGTGGTACCACCGAAGGAGCTTGGATATCCCGGGAAACTACAGATGGGTCACTTCCCCCGTTTGAAAATCGGATTACTGGTTACTTAGCGGCAAGCAAGGTTGTTGATCCAGGCACAAATGCAGTCATTGTTGATCGTGATGAGGAAATTGACGAAGATAAAGTGCAACAAATTATTGAGGCTGGCATTA
>DATBWO010000184.1:0-18521 GCA_036514775.1 Dehalococcoidia bacterium
CGTAGCCCGACACCTCTTCGACTTCACTGTAGGTGAGCAGCTCAACGTAAGGATGTGAACCCAGCTCACTCATATTGGGGGTCAGGATACAGGCGGAGCAGTCCATGGTAGGGAAGGTCTTGTCTAGCTGGATCATATGTCCCCCAATGGAAGGCTCTCGTTCTACTAAGTAAACCTTGTGCCGAGAGTTAGCAATCTGCAAGGCTGCTTGAATACCGGCAATGCCTCCACCGACTACCAGCGTGCTGGGATTTACCGGAACCTCTCTTGTCTCAAGGGGCTCATGGTAGAAGACCCGCCGTACTGCTGCCCGCACCAGCGCCTTGGTTTTTTCAGTGGCTTTTTCGCGGTCACCGGTTACCCAGGAGCAATGCTCTCGAATATTAGCCATCTGGAATAAGTGACGGTTCAGCCCGGCCTGCTCACAGACCTTGCGGAAGGTAGGTTCATGCATCGTGGGGGAGCAAGAAGCAACTACAACCCGGTTTAAGCCCAATTCTTTGATATCCTGCTTTATCATGTCTTGCCCGGGTTCAGAGCACATGAACCTGTAGTCCCGAGCTACCACTACCGAATCCAGATGCGAGGCATACTGGCTTACTTCAGCCACGTCTACCGTTCCAGCAATGTTAGTGCCACAATGGCAGATATATACTCCTGTCCTTACTCCGTCCCTACTGTCTTTAATTCCTGCTATCATGGTTGCTCCAAAAACTGCGAAATCTGCTCCAGGGTGAATACCGGGCCATCCTGGCAAACATACTTTTCACCAATATTGCATCGGGCGCATTTACCAAGGCCGCACTTCATCTTAGCCTCCAGAGTGGTGACAATCTGGTTATCCTTAAAGCCCAAGTTCCTTAGCTTGGCCAGGGTAAAGCGGATCATTATCGGCGGGCCACAAATAATCGCAATGGCATTATCCGGCGAGGGTGCCAACTCCTTCACTACATCTGGGACCAAGGCAACCCGTCCTTTCCACTGTTCATCACCCCTATCAACAGTGAGTTCCAATCTAGTTCTGGGGGCTTTCGTCCAGGTTGGGAACTCCGATTGAAACACCAAGTCCTGAGGTGTTCGTGCCCCATTTATGATTAGCAACTCCTGGTAATTATCTCGCCGTTCCAGTATTCTGTTAATCACCGGACGCAGTGGTGCCATCCCAATGCCTCCGCCGATGATGATTATATTCTTTCCTTCATAATCCTCTAGGGGAAACCAATTGCCGAAGGGTCCCCGCACTCCTAGGGTGTCTCCGGGTTCGAGTTCTTGCAAGGCTCTGGTTACCGTGCCAATACGCCGCACAGCGAACTCCAAGCCGTCTCTCTGCTGAGGCAAAGACACAATGCCAAAGGGTGCCTCTCCCTCTCCAAAAGCCGAGAGCAAAGCAAACTGCCCTGGCTTGTAGTCAAAGCTGGCTCTGATGTCAGGATCTTCCAGTTCCACACTTAGAAGTTTGATATCGGGGGTCAGCTGGATAGCCATCTTTAGAGTTGCTAGACAGGGAATAAAAGGGCTTTCAGGAGCCACTTTTAACCTCCGTCAGTTGCTGCAGGTCGCTTATAACCTCGCGAATGTCTATATTTACCGGGCAGGCCTTAACGCAGCGGCCACAGCCAACACAAGCCACGTCCCGGAATCGCTCCGGGAAGTAAAGGAACTTGTGAGAGAAGCGCTGCCGCAACCTTTCCCCTTTCGTAGTCCGGGGGGCATAACCCCCGGCTGTGAGGCTAAAGCCCGGTGATTGACAGCTTTCCCAGCTCCGCACTCGTTCTACCTTCCCCTTATCAGAATAATCCCGCACATCGAAGCAATAGCAGGTGGGACAAACATAGGCACAGACGTTGCAATGCAAACAGCGGTCAGCAAGTCGCTCCCAATAAGGGTCATTGAAGAGTCCCCTCATCGCTGAAGTGACCTCCATGGTGGGAATAGCCTGAAGCTTGGGAGGAGTGGGCACCTTTCCCTTATACTTAGCTAAGCCTTTGGGAACCAAGGCCTTTCCCTTTTCAGTAACAACCTGAACGATGTAGCCATCCTTTACTTCAGTGAGCAGGATATCCATATGGCTGGGGTCGTCAGGTGCACTACCCATGCTGGTGCAGAAGCACTCTGGCAGCGCTTGACGGCAGGCCAGTCCGATAAGAGCCGTTCGACTGCGGCGTTCTCGGTACAGGGCATCACTCGGCTCCTGTAGAAAGGAACTATCCATCAGGGCAATGCCTCTAGCATCGCAAGGATGTAATCCAAAGACAACCGCATCACGTTCCACCAGCGCGGGAACCAAATTGACCTGCCCATCATCTCTCTGTACCGTGAAAAGGGCCTCTGTGGGGGGTAGGAACCATCCTTTGGGCGAGAGCGTGGTGTTGTCGAAATCAAAGGCAATTTCTTCCACCTTAGATATGGGTTGAAACATAGTTTGCTCTTGAACCCGGACTGGAGCAATTACGATTCGCTCCTGGAGAAGCGAATCAAGCCAGCGAATCAGGTCGTCCTTGGATGCTAACAAGTTCATGCTCCAAACTCCAGTTTTTCATCCTTCTTGAAGGTGGCGAAGGGTGGTGATTCTTCAGGGTCTAGCCCGGCCTGAAAGGCAAAAAGTTCCTTCACGTCCTTCTCCAGCTTTCGATTGAGCAGGCTCAGGGGAATGTCCACAGGGCAAACTCTCTCACACTCATTACAGCCAATGCAACGCCCCGCCAGGTGAAAGGTTCGCATAGTCTGCCATACCCTGTTCTCCTCAGGGGCAATGCGAATACCTACCCATAGGGGCTCGAGCCGCTCGGCAAAGCATACGGGGCAATAACAGCCTGGACAGACCTGGCGGCAGGCATAGCAACGAATGCAGCGGCCAAATTGCTCCAGCCAGAATTCCTCCTTATTGGCAATAGCCTTAGCCTCCGTAATGTCGGAATAGGTTTCCTCTTCGGCTTGTCTGGCAACCTCCCGTCCCACCAGAAAGTCGTAGACCAGCGGTTTAGATAACTGGCAGGTCCGGCACCTCGCCTGCAATGTCTCACTTCTGCGGTTCCAACTTGTTTCCACCACACCAGGACAGCTAACCCCGATAATGAATACCTTGTCTCGCTTTATCTGCTCTTCGTTCAATAGCAGGTTGATAGCTCGCGAGTCACAGGGTTTAACCACAATCGCCATCTTTTTACCCTTCTTATCTAGGAGGTATTTAACCAGATCGTGAATGCAGGTTTCGTCAAAGATAAGCCGCTCTGCGGCAGCGGGTTCATAGGCAAAGAAGGGGCGGGCGGTAAGCCCATCGCTAGCTCGCTCATAGCCAATGACACCCTCAACCGTCCCTTCTTCCAAAAGGTTTCGAGCCTTATCTCGAATCTGCTGGATTAACTCCATATCCATCTCAGACTTTGCTCCTTGGACCAAGATTGGCTAACTCCGTGGTGAAATCGGATAATATCTCGGCAAACCTCTGCCCTTCCGATGCCGAAACCCACTCCACACGCAGCCGCTCCTTGGCTATACCTAGATAGTCAAGAAAGTCACGAAGCAGTGCAAACCTGCGCCTGGTATGATAATTACCCTCAGTATAGTGACAATCTCCAGGGTGGCAGCCTGAAATCAGGACTCCGTCAGCTCCCCTCTGGAAGCACTTCAATACAAAGAGGGGGTCAACCCGCCCCGAGCAGGGAACACGAATAATGCGAATATTTTGAGGATAGCACATGCGACTAGTTCCTGCCATATCGGCACCGGCATAGCTGCACCAGTTACATAAAAAACCAATGACCTTAGGCTGATACTCCAGCTTCATAATGCCATCACCTCAGCAAGAATTTGCTGGTCACTGAAGCCCCTGAGCTTTATGGCCCCGGGGCGGCAGGCAACAACGCAAATGCCACACCCTTTACACACACTCGCATTGATCGAGGCCACGGTGCGCCCATCCCGAAGGGTTTCAGATTCAACAGCCTGGAAGGGACAGACCTGGCGACATAGCAAGCACCCTGTGCATCGAGAGATGTCCACAATAGAGGTCATCGGTTCAGCCTCAATGGCTTCCTGGCTAAATAGTTTCAGCACGTACTGCGCCGCAGCACCACCCTGGGCTACAGATTCCGGTATGTCGGTGGGAGCAACGGCACATCCAGCAATAAAGATACCATCCATAGCAGTCTCCACCGGGCGCAGCTTGGGGTGCGCCTGGAGAAGATAATTCTTAGCATCGTAGCTAATATGGAGAATTTGGAATAGATTGGCGGCATCTTCACTGGGCATTAACCCCGTGGCTAGAACCACCAAGTCGGCGGGTATGTTAAAAGCCGCGCCGGTAAGAAAATCTTGCCCAGAGACTGAGAGTCTGCCATCTTGCTGCGATACACTGTCAATTTGGCCTCTCATATAGGTGGTCCCGGCTTTCTCCGCCCGCGTCAAGAAGTCCTCAAAAATCTTTCCTCCAGGTCCTCGGGCATCGGTGTATATGATATAACTATGAGTCTCCGGGGCGTGCTCTTTTAGCATAATAGTTTGCTTAGCCATATACATGCAGCATACCTTACTACAATAGCCGTCTCCAGTGCGTTCATCCCGAGACCCAACACAACTTATAAAGACCACTTCCTTAGGGTGAGCCCCGTTGGAAGGGCGAACCACCTCACCACCAGTGGGCCCGGCCGCACTCATCATCCTCTCTAGCTGTAGGCTACTGACGACATCAGAATGGATGCCACCCCCATAGATACCGAATTGAGTGTGGTCCAGAGCCTTGGCTCCGGTAGCTACCACGATAGCCCCTACATCCGCCTCCACTATCTCATCTTGCATCTCATGGTCAATAGCTTTAGCCTCGCAAACCTTTTCACACTCACGACAATCGGAGCACACTGCACAGTTGAGACAGCGCTGGGCTTCCGCGATGGCTGTTTTTTCGTCAAAGCCCAGCTCAACCTCATCAAACTCTTTTCGTCTCCCCAACTCAAGAGTCGGCATGGAGTGTCTTGCTTCCGGTTTTACCCCCTCCTTAGATACCTCTTTTACCCTTTTAACTATTTCTGGTCTTCCCTCCTTCATGTCTACCCCTCTGAGGTAGCGGTCAATTGAGATGGCTGCTTCCTTACCGCCAGCAATACAGGTGATAACATCAGCCGGACCGGAGACCACATCTCCCCCAGCAAATACACCATCAATGTTAGTTTGCAAAGTAAGCGGGTCAACGGAGAGGGTCCCCAAGTTAGTGTAGGCTAGGTCTTGGGGCAGCGTTGCCTTATCCACGCCCTGGCCGACGGCTATAATCACGTTGTCAACGTCTACGGTGAATTCTGAACCTTTAACGGGCGCGGGGCGTCGGCGACCGCTGGCATCGGGTGCACCCAGCTCCATACGAACACATCGTATTCCTGTGACCCGATTGGCTTCAGACAAGACTTCGCCCGGTGTTGCCAGGAACTGAATCTTGATTCCTTCTTGTTCCATTTCTTCAATTTCACTGGGGATAGCCGGCATCTCAGCGCGGCTGCGACGATAAACAATAGTTATCTCGTTAACACCACGGCGTCGAGCTATTCGAGCAGCATCAACAGCAGCATTACCACCGCCGACGACTGCTACTTTGCTTCCCAGGCTGACTTTGGTTCCAAAGTTAACCTGTCTCAGGAAGTCAAGGGCGTGAAGCACTCCTGGGGTATCCTCGCCGGGAATACCCATTTTTTGACTGATGCCAGCACCCGTAGCCAGGAAAATGGCTTTATATCCCTGGTCGAAGATTTCAGTGAGATTTTTCACCGGGGCGTTTGTCTTTATGTCTACACCCAAATCTTGTATATAGCTTATTTCGTTAGCGACTACCTCTTTGGGCAATCGGTACTCAGGGATACCATAACGCAGTAAGCCACCGGCTTCTGGGGCAGCCTCAAAGACAGTAACCGGGTATCCCTGCTTGACCAGGTCATAAGCGCAGGCTAGGCCAGCAGGACCGGAGCCGACAATAGCTACCTTCTCTTCTTTCGTCCTTTCCACCGGTGTTGCTTTTTCCTTACCCACTTTTAGTTCATAGTCAGCCATAAAACGCTTTAGAGCTCTAATAGCTATGGGCTGGTCAACCTTGCCTCGCTCGCAGTCTCGCTCACAGGGGTGGATGCACACCCGTCCACAAACTCCGGCAAAGGGCATAGTTCTGCGGAGTACCTCTAGAGCTTCTCTGAACTTGCCCTGGGAGATGAGAGCAATATAACCCTGGGCATTGACCCCGGCAGGACAGGCAACCCGGCAGGGGGGATAACCACGTTTATCTATAGTATATTTGTTGGGAATTGCCTGGGGAAAAGGAATATAAGCGGCCTTTCGCTTACCCAGGTTCTCGTCAAATTCACTATTTAGCTCGACGGGACAAACCTTAGCGCACTCACCACAGCCAGTGCACTTGCTCACATCTATGTAACGAGCCTTTTTCTTTATTTTGACCTTAAAATTACCTATAAACCCCGATATATCCACTATCTCACTGTAGCTCATTAGCCTGATATTGGGATGCTGTCCGACTGTGGTCATCTTGGGCGTGAGGATACAGGCAGAACAATCCAGGGTGGGGAAAGTCTTGTCCAACTGGGCCATGTGTCCCCCGATGGAGGGTTCTCGCTCAACCAAGATAACCTCGTAGCCAGCATCGGCGACATCTAAAGAGGATTGAATGCCGGCAATGCCCCCACCAATGACCAGAGCTCGCCTGGTTATGCCAACCTGCCTAGGTGTGAGGGACTCCTGCCAGGCAACCCTGGCTACCGCTTTTCTCACCAAGTCTATAGCCTTAGCCGTGGCTTCCTTAACTTGGTCAGGGTGGACCCAGCTACAATGCTCCCGTAGATTTGCAATCTCCAAGAGATAGGGATTCAGACCGGCACCAGCCACTGTTCTGCGAAAGGTTGTCTCATGCATACGCGGCGAACAGGCGCCAATGACCACCCGGTTAAGCCGCTGCTCAGTTATAGCCTGTTGAATAGATGCCTGACCGGGATCACTGCAGGTGAACTTATTATCTTCAACATGAACTACCTGAGGTAGTTTTTTCACCGCCTCTACCACTTCAGGGATGTTTACGCTCCCAGCTATGTTACTACCACAGTGACAGAGGAAAACTCCAATTCTGGCCATGTCCTATTCTTCCTTAGCTCTTCCGCGTGAGCAGTCCAATAAGTCATACACGGTCAATCTTCTCGGCGCTTTCGGGCAATTCTTTTCAACAATTCGAGGCTACCAATTATGAGCACAATAACCGCCATATGATAATCCATATCCGAGTTACTGGCAAGCCGCAGTAGGCTATAGTTTAGGTTGTATGGGAAAAAGTTTCTAAAATTATAGCAAATTTATAATACAGATTGTTAACAAGTCCCGCGCAAGCACGAATGGAATGACTTCTGCCTTACCCACACTACCGATGATAAAAAATGAATAGGCTTATTTATAGTTAACTGCATAATCTTGTATAAAATTCCTCTCCCTAGACGGGAGAGGATTAAGGTGAGGGTGATATCCTTTTCCCTCTAACTCCCTCCCGCCAGGGGAGGGAGAATTATAAGGAGTTTTACAATTGACTATACTTTAGGCATCAGACCTTGCATGTTTAGCTATTTACCCGTAAAATGCCTAACGTTGCCCCCATCGTCTAGCGGCCTAGGACATCAGCCTTTCAAGCTGAAGATCAGGGGTCCGAATCCCCTTGGGGGCACTTTCACTCTTCCCAGGCACCTTCACCAATAAGGGGCACGAAATAGCAACCGCCTAAGTTTTCGATGTTGTTTCCTTTCCTCAGTTTAGTGACCCTGAGTAATGCTTGCTGCCATCGAGAGCCCACAGGGATTACCAATCGCCCATTCCAGGCTAGTTGCTCCAAAAGGACTTGAGGCACAGTGGGAGCACCAGCAGAAACTATAATAGCATCGTAAGGGGCTCCCTCCGGCCAACCCAAAGTCTTGCCAGCTACGTGAACTTTGATGTTGGAATAACCAAGCTTATCCAGAACTTGCCTGGCCGATTCAGCCAATTCAGGTATACATTCCACAGTAACCACTTTTTGAGCTAACTCGGCTACTATTGCCGCCTCATATCCGCTTCCAGTACCCAGCTCCAGCACCTTTTCATCCCCCTTGAGCTCCAAAGCTTGTACCATCAGCGCTACAATGAAGGGTTGAGAGATAGTTTGCCCAAAGCCAATGCTTAAGGGTCTGTCGTCATAAGCAACATGGTATTGCTCCTGTGATACAAAGGCTTCACGGGGAACACGCCTCATAGCTTCAATTACGCGCTTGTCGGCAATTTCGTGGTCGAGATATCTAAGTAAATTTTCTCTAGCTTGCTCTAAATCCGCCACAGTTCACCCGCCGAAGATGTCAACCAAGGACGAAAGACAGGATTATGAGGACCACAATTATCGCTCCGGCAATGATGCCGATGCGTTTTATTTCGGGCATAACATATTGATAGCGGCTGGTTAACTCTTGAGCTTTGGGGGATACTTGGGTCAACGATTGTAACTCCGCAGGCATCGGCCCCAGTTGTTGCAAACGCCCTTCCTGTGCCGCCTTGGCTACTCTCGTCCGCTGCTTAGCTTTAGCACGCCGTGATTTTTTCGGCATTATCCTCTCCCCGGTGCAGGTTGCCTATAAACTCTGGTGCTGGAAATATAGGCATGACCTAAAAGTTGCTGGAGTTGACGAAGCTCAGCGCCATTTTGTAATTTGCGTCTGGCGAAGCTATGACGCAAGGTCTGTGGTGTAACCTTACCACCCAACCCTGCCCTGGAGGCATAACCTTTGATAATCTGCCAGAACCCCTGCCGAGTCAGTCTCGTGCCACGTCGGTTAAGAAATAGGGCTTCCTCGCTCTCGTCATATAATAAATCAGGCCTATCAATTCTGCGAAATTTGTCTAAAATCAGTCTTAAGCGCTGGTCAAAGGGAACCTGTCTCTTAGAATTAATATGCACACAATTTTGCTCCCAATCAATATTTTTAACATTTAATGACACTAATTCGCTTATGCGCAAACCGGTAGCATAAAGTAATTCCAGCATCACTACATCTCTTTTAGCTTCCGGAGTGGATAACTTGGCGGGCTCGGCAAGCAACTTTTGGTACTCAGACAGAGATAAGAACCTGAGGGCATGCCTGCTAACTTGAGGAGAGGGCAAATTTTGTGTCGGATTCTCCTTCATCCTCCCCGAATCAACCATAAATTTGAAGAATGATTTGGCTGATGCCACCTTACGAGCGGTTGTGGCCACAGAGTATCTCTTCTCTCTGAGCTTGAGCAAATAGCTCTTCAAAAGCCCGTCATAGGACTCGATTAGGCCCTTGGCCTGCTCTGCGGTAATAAAGGCTGCCATTTGAGTCAAATCATTGCGGTAAGCAGCCACAGTATTCTGGGAATAGCCTTTGTCGTGGGTCGAATATTGAAGGAAGGCATCAATATCCAGCTTCATCAGGGTTATTTTAACATAATCCGAGTCATTTTGCCTCTAGACAAACCACTTGCTACAATAAATTTGCCGTGAAATCAGAGCAAATAAAATCTTTACCAGCCAAGCCCGGAGTTTATCTGTTTAAGGACAAAGAGGGTAAGGTTATCTACATTGGCAAGGCTGCCAACTTGAACAGTCGGGTAAGGAGTTATTTTGGCGCCCCTTCTAACCTGTCATTTAAGATTCAACGATTAGTGTCAAAAATACAGGATTTCGAGTTTGTAGTTACCAATTCCGAGCAAGAGGCGCTTATCCTGGAATGCAACATGATAAAGAAATATACCCCGCGGTACAATGTGCGCCTAAAAGATAACAAGACTTTCCCGTACCTCAAGATAGACATTAACGAAGATTGGCCTGGTGTCTATATCACCCGCCGGGTCCAGAAAGACGGAGCTAGATACTTTGGACCTTTTGCCAGTGCTGGCTCAGTACGCAAAACTTTAAAGTTAATAAAAAAAAACTTTCCTTTTCGCAGTTGCAGCAAGCGCATCGAGGGTCAAGCTAAGCGGCCTTGTCTTGATTATTATATCTGTCGCTGCCTCGGACCATGTATTGGGGCAGTAGAAAAACAGGAATACCACGACGTAATAAATCAGGTCATCTTATTTTTACAGGGGAAGCAGGAGCTTGTTCTCCGTGAATTAAACACCAAGATGAAGGCCGCAGCCCAGCAGCTTCAGTTCGAGAGGGCAGCCTTGCTGCGCGACCAAATTCAAGCCATAGAAAAAGTCATAGAAGGGCAGAGGATTGCTATAACATTACAAGGGGAAAAGGACGTCATTGGTCTGGCACAAAATGAAAAACAGGCTTATGTCGAGCTCTTTTCTATTCGTACTAATAAACTAATTGGCCAGGACCATTTTATTATGGAAGGCACCCAGGGCGAGTCTCCCGGGCAAATAATGACCAGCTTTGTGAAACAATACTACGCCTCGGCTTCGTATATCCCACCGCTGATATTGCTTCAGCACCCGGTGGACGAGCCAGCAGTGCTTTCTAAATGGCTGGGACAGCAAAGAGGGGGCAAGGTAAAGCTTCAAGTGCCGCAGCGGGGAGCCAAAAAGAAGCTGGTGGACACCGTAGCGGAAAACGCTGCCCAAGGTTTACAACTAGCCCAGGCCAAGGAGATGAAGACAGAGATTATAAGCTCTGGATTACAAGCGCTAAAAAACCGACTACGCCTGCCCAAAATGCCACTGAGAATAGAATGTTACGATGTCTCTAATATTCAGGGTGCGTTGGCTGTGGGCAGTATGGTTGTTCTGGAAAAGGGCCGTCCTAAACCAGCACATTATCGCCGCTTCCGCATCAAAACTGTGACCGGCGCTGACGATTATGCCATGATTCAAGAGACATTGAGGCGCAGGTTTAAACGGGGCCTGACAGGCGAAGGCACCTGGTCAATCGTTCCCGACCTTGTACTCATTGATGGTGGCAGGGGACAACTTAACGCCGCTCTGGAGGTGAGGCAAGAATTAGGGCTGGACTCTATCCCCATGATCAGCCTAGCTAAAGAAAACGAGGAGGTATTTATACCCGGCGACCCCCAGCCAGTTTGTATCGCCAAAGATTCTCCAGCCCTCCACATCCTACAAAGAGCCCGGGATGAAGCCCACCGCTTCGCCATAAGTTACCACCGGAAGTTACGCCACAAAGAAGTCACTGCTTCCGCTCTGGACAACATCCCCGGCATCGGGCCCAAGCGCAAGAGGGCTTTGCTAAAAAAGTTCGGCTCAATTGAAGCTATCAAGGAGGCTTCGTTAGAGGAGCTCAGCCAGACAGAAGGCATAACCCCAGCCCTGGCGAAGAAAGTTAAAGAAGGACTCGTTAAACAATAACAAATGACAAAGCTCAAATGTCAAATCAAGCTCAAAACCCAAAGGATGAAAAGGGGTAGTTTTGGCATTTAAGCATTTGGATTTCACTTGTCATTTGGATTTTAACATTTGGAATTTGTTTAGTATTTGGTGCTTGGAGTTTAGGATTTGGAGCGGAGCGACTGCAGGAGATTCCTCAACGTTATAGCATTCTCGACCGCAAACGCCTCGGCATCGTTATTAAAATAGATATAGCTAGCTTTAACGTTTTGCCCCAGCCGAGCAATTCTTTGTGACCATCGGTAAAGCTCTTCGTCAGAGTAACAACTGGAATATAGCCCTTCGCTGCCATGGAAGCGGACATAGGCAAAATCGCTGGTAGCGACAAGGGGGCAGCTAAAGCCCGGCATGTCGAAAACGCACAACCCCACATTGTGCCTTCGTAAAATATCGAATACAACCTCATCAATCCAGGATTCATGGCGAAATTCAATTACATGCTGATATTTTGGCGGCAACGAAGATAAGAAATTCTGCAATAGCTCATCGTTGCGCTTCATGCTGGGCGGCAGTTGATATAGCAAAGGACCCAATTTTTCTCTCAAAAAACCAGCCCGGGATAGGAAGTTCTCCACCGCGGAACCTAAATTTCTTAACCTTTTTATGTGCGTGATGAACCGACTCACCTTAACAGCAAAAATGAAGTTGTCGGGTGTGGATTTTCGCCAGGTGGTGAAAGCTTTCTCCGAAGGTAACCGATAGAAACTATTGTTGAGCTCTACGCTAGTAAATTGCCGGGCGTAAAATGGCAGCCATTTCGGCTTGGGCAATTCTTCGGGGTAATAAAGCCCGCGCCAGTGCTCATAATGCCAGCCACTGCAACCAACATAATACTTCGCTGACATCTTGCCTCACCTCAATTTTTAGCAACTACATTACTATATTATCATCCTGATCCAGTGTCCAGTCTCATAAATGAGATTGCTTCTGGGCTTCGCCCTGCGCAATGACAAGAGAAAAGTGCCCCACAATGACAAAAGTTGCTCAATCCTCTGATAAAGCCTCAAGCTATCCTCAAACTTCACTGACCCCTAGTCTGGGCAAACCGGATGATTCTACAGAAATAATACCTAACTTGTAGCAGGCTTGATTGGTACTATAGTAATGAGAGTTTCTGCAGAGAACTCCTTGTGTGCTCCTACCAATTGGGAGAGGACAAGCCTCCCCTTACTAAAGTACGGTTACTTATGGGTGATTGACGGAGAAGCGAACAGGTCTTAGACTCTATTCAATTAGTCTTGTAGGGAGTTCCATATGCGTGTAAAAATAAACAGCCGAATCTGTTATAGAACTGCTGAAGTTTGCCAGACAGTTGGCATAAGTAAGAGCACTCTATTGCGCTTAATCAGGCAACTACAAGAATCTAGAGGTGAAAAGTGAAGATAATACCTAGCTTGAGGAAACACTATTACGTGGCAAGAGTTAGCATCTTTTTGGTTACGGTAGCCTTAATTGGCGGGATGGTAGGCTGTACTGGGGGTGCTCCTTCTTCATATACCCTCACTATCGCCAGTACCGCTGGAGGGTCGGTAACCACCCCTGGAGGGGGGAATTTTACCTATGCTGCGGGAACGGTGGTCAAGCTGGTGGCGACTCCCAATAACGGCTATCTGTTTGCCGTCTGGACTGGTGACGTAGGCACGATTTACAATGTCAATGCCGCCACAACCTACATCACAATGAACAAGAGCTACTCTATAACAGCCAACTTTGTCAAGCGATATGACATCGCCGCAGGCGAGAGGCACACAGTGGGGCTTAAGACCGACGGCACCGTGGTTGCTATGGGAGACACCTCCTACGGGCAGTGCGATGTCGACAGCTGGACGAACATCCTCCAGATCGCCGCAGGCTACTATCACACGCTGGGGCTTCAGTCCAATGGCACCGTGGTCGCCGTGGGAATGAACTGGAGCGGTCAGTGCAATGTCGACAGCTGGACGAACATCATACAGGTCGCCGCAGGCGACGGTCACACGGTGGGGCTTAAAGCGGACGGCACCGTGGCCGCCGTGGGAGATAACACCTACGGGCAATGTGATGCCGATAACTGGACAGGCATCATCCAGATCTCCGCCGACGGCTGGCACACGGTGGGACTTAAGTCCAATGGCACCGTGGTCGCTGTGGGAGATAACACCTACGGGCAATGTGATGTCGGTAACTGGACGAACATTATACAGGTCGCCGCTGGCAAGTATCACACGGTAGGGCTTAAGCCCGACGGCACCTTGGTCGCTGTGGGAGATAACACCTACGGGCAATGTGATGCCAGTAACTGGACGGGCATCATCCAGGTCGCCGCAGGCGGCTGGCACACGGTGGGGCCTAAAGCCGACGGCACCGTGGTCGCCGTGGGAGCCAACGCCTCCGAGCAGTGCAATGTCGGCAACTGGATAGGCATTGTTCAGGTCGCCGCAGGCAGCTTGCACACAGTAGGGCTTAAGTCCGACGGCACCGTGGTCGCTGTGGGATTGAACACCTCCTGGCAGTGCAATGTCGGCGGCTGGGATCTGGGTTGAAATTCTCGCAGCATTGAGAAAAGGTTTCAACCATTTGGTAAATAATCGTCCATTTCCAAAATCAAAACAGGTCAGAGCCAGGTATCTGAATATCAAAAGGGGGTACGCCCTTCGGATTGGGAGATAGACCAGCTTCCAGTGTTTACAAATTCTCTGTCCTGATTAATGTCATGATTTCACCGACTATTCCTGTCGGGCTGATGAACTTTCCCTTGGTTCTACCTTTTCGCTGTCTATTTTCCCGCAGGAACTAGGTTTTGGGACAAATGAGCACAGTTTCTGTGCAATCTCTCAGCCAATTCTTTCCTGGCCGATTCAGATAATCGTCTAGGTGCCCTAGGTGGTTTTATTCTCGCCTGCGGCAGCTTATATTCCTTACCACCAAAGCCGTTGTCCACAACTGGCTTCAAGTTGAGTTTCCTCTCCAGGTGCTTCTGCCACGCCTGCTCATAAGTGAAGTTACTAGCGATGTCCTCGGCCTTGTTGAAGTTTATGATGGTTTCTTGCTCATAGGCTGATAATCTTCTCGACATGCTGACCTCCTTCTTATTGTTGCTTGGCTCCTATGCTGATAGGGATGCAGAATGGGATGTTGCAGTTGTTATTGTGTCGCAACAATGACAGAAGAAGCTACGCGGGGCAATAATGCCTGCCAGGTATTGACTTCAGACCATGATACGTCCACAATAAGCACCCGTGGAAATACTCGCGATAATCCTGTTCGCCATTCTGGGTCTGGCAGTAGGTAGCTTCCTCAACGTGTGTATTGACCGCCTGCCCCGGAATGAGTCCATTGTAATTCCACCATCTCATTGCTCAATTTGCCAGCACAAGCTAGCCGCTAAAGACCTCATCCCCGTATTTAGCTACCTCAGGCTTCATGGTCGTTGTCGGTACTGCCAGGCTGCCATCCCCCGGAGGTTATTCTGGGTGGAGCTGGCCACCGCCCTGATATTCGCTTTCCTATACTGGTGGTGTGTTGTCTTTAAAGACGACCTTGGAATTGCTGCTTTTGGAGTTCTGGCTTTCTACGCCTGTCTATTCATTATCATTTTCGTCATTGACCTGGAGCAAGGGCTCATCCTGAACAAGGTGGTTTATCCCGGCATGGTTGTGGCCTTGCTTCTGGCTTTATATCCCTGGCCCTGGCTTAGCGATTCGATAGTTATGCGAGTTGCCTACGCTGCTCTGGGCGGAGTCATTGGCTTTGCTATACTCCTTTTGATTGCCATAATCTCGCGTGGCGGGATGGGTTGGGGAGACGTTAAGCTCGCGGCTTTGATTGGTCTGGCGACTGGCTTCCCTCGAATTTTTCTCGCTATTATTATGGGGGCTATCCTCGGTGGCATAGTGGCCGTGGCTTTAGTGATAGCTAAAAAGAGAAAACGCCGGGAGACAATCCCTTTCGGTCCCTTCCTGGCCCTGGCCGCCATGGTAACACTGCTCTGGGGAAGTAATATACTGGAATGGTACCTGAAACTGATGTAGTATGGTGAAGGAAAGGATTCCTTCACACCTCAGACCTCGAACATGACAAATCCTAAGCACGAAATTCGAAATCCTAAACAATACCAAAAACTAAAAATCCCAATACCCAAAACGAGAGGGTTTTGGATTTAGGGCATTTGAAATTTGGATTTGTCTAGAATTTAGAGCTTAGAATTTAGGATTTAATCTCTGTGGGTTACGTGTAACCATCCAGCATACTTTATGTAAAGCCAGGGCGGGCTCACTTTCTTCTGAACAGAGAGAAGAAACGGTCTTGATATTCCGGGAATAGACCCCAGCGGTTTAACTCAACCACCAACTCCGGCGCTCGGGAAAGATTGCGACTTGCTTGCTCGAAAAGCTCTTCAATGTAATCCCGGGCACCCTGGGGCACTCCAGCGGCATCTGTGTCTAAAAAGCCCCGGCGATTAAATTCGGCCATATTGGTGCGAACCGACTGGGTAGTTAGCTCATAGATGAACATAAGCAAGGATACATCCCATAGTTCCTCCACCCCCCTGATTATGGTGCTTAAGGGGTTATTCTGCTCCTCCATCTGAGAGCTGAGCTTGTTTATCACCTGCTTGATAGGCTCGGAGACAACGTTCATCCCCTTGGGTTCGTTCTTATGTCGGTAAAAAATGCCCGACTCATAGGGACGCTCTTGAGCCATCATCGCTACGTATCTTCTCGCCTGTTCGCTAAAGCCTTCGACATTGACCAGGTAAGCAGGAGTGACAATTTTGGGCCTTTCCGCAATTACCTTGCCATCCCGGACCACGCTAAGGTTTCCCACCAGTTCAGTGACAACGTAATAATCAATGACAGAACTGCC
This sequence comes from Dehalococcoidia bacterium, assembly GCA_036514775.1. Taxonomy (GTDB): domain Bacteria; phylum Chloroflexota; class Dehalococcoidia; order GIF9; family AB-539-J10; genus RBG-13-51-36. The sequence goes on from DATBWO010000184.1 coordinate 16,213, forward strand.
AAAAGTGGACAGTTTTTGCTGTGGTGCTCGGATTAATTCCGTGTGCTCCAGAGCATATTTAATTTTGTCATCCTTCTCCATACCAATTACACCATTATATATTTTAAATAAACATCTTGACCGTGTAAAAATTACGCCTTACTTTATCCTTGCCGGCAATTATGCTGCCCATTTCCGTGCTATGACCGGGAACAAGGTATTCCACATCAAGCTGAGACAGTTCGTCAATACTCTTCCGCAGTAAGGAAGGGCTGCCACCTGGGAAGTCAGTCCGGCCTATGCTGCCAGCAAAGACCACGTCACCGCTGACCAATATTTTATCCTTTTCCAGATAAAGAGAAATAGAACCGGGAGAATGTCCAGGGGTAAGGAAAACCTTGGCCGCCACTTTATTATCTTTAGCCCCCAGAGACAAATCGCCCTCCTTGAGATAAAAGGAGGGGGCGACCTCCAGCGGCTTATCGCCAAACGATTGAAAGAACGCCTTCCCTACCGTGCGATAAAACTCATCTTCCTCACGGGATAAAGTGTATAAAGCACCACTTTTTCCCACCACCAATTCAGTAGCTTCAATATGGTCAGGATGGCTATGGGTGGCAATCACCAGACCGACATCCTCAATTTTGAAGCCATCCCTCGCCATAGCCTGAGTCAGCGAATCAAAACAGGGCTCACCAAGCTCATTCTTGATATGGCCGGGGTCGACCAATACGTGCGGACGCTCCCCCCTCAAAACCGAGGGCCAGAGAATGACATTACAGTTATTTCCCCGGCCTTGCCATACATAACAATAAAAGTTTTCCGCTAACTGCACAGATTTATGATAAATCATAACTATAACCTCAAACTCACTTTATTGAACCCACTTAATATTATAGGCTAAAATGCACTGCTAAGCCAAAAGAAGATAAAGAATGCAGTAGCCAGTAGGGGTGACTCCGATTGCTGAATCCTGATTGCTGAATCCTGATTGCTGAATCCTGACTACTGACTCCTGATTTCAGTGTTTAGGATTTAGAGCTTAGGACCTCTTGAGGCGTGAAGGAATCCTTTCCTTCACAAGCAGGTTTTGAATTTGGAAAATTGGGATTTGGAATTTGTTTGAGATTTAGAGCTTAGGATTTAGGGTTTATATTGTATGAGTGAGCTAAAGAGTGCCTGGGAAGTTGCTCGAGAGAGAGCCAATAGATTGGGCAAGCTGTCAACCGAGGAGAAGGAACAGCAAGAAAGACAAAGGTATCGCCAAATCGGTCAGGTGCTGGCAAAAAAATGGTTTAACAGTTCCCAACAACTGGATATGACTGCGGAGCTAAGCAGGCACGAAGAAAAGGCGAGAAATATAATAAAGCAGGCCGTAATCGAGCAGTTGGTAGAGGCTATCGAGTTTACCCCTACCCGGGGTATAAATAGCGTGAAAAGGGTAGTCGAGGCGATAAGCAGCTTAGGGTCTGAATTGCAGCCAAAGGCAGAAGAAATAGGCCAGCTTGTTCAAGAATATGAAGGGGCGGAACAAAAGATAAGGCAAGAACTAGAAAGCAACTACCGGGAAACCCTGCACCAATTGAGAATCTCGGGAACAGCAGTGGATGCTATCAATATCGAAGCCGACCGCCAATCGCAACTAGCCCGGCAGGGGCTCGTTGAATCTTTCACCCCGAGGCTCAACGATTTGAAGCAAGCACTAATTAGATAAATCGGAAAACAAATCATGGGGCTCCCAAAGTGAGCTTTTGCTCGTAAAGTGCCTTCCTGCGGTCGTAGTCGGTCTGGATGGCGAGGACGCGGTACTTCACCTCATCAATACCACAGCGAGCATCGGTGACCTCGATGACGTCGTAAAGCTCCTGGCCGACGTTGGTGGGGACGACGATATGGTCCCCGAGGGATTCCAGGGTCTCATGGCGGAGAAGGGCATCGGCTCTCTTTTGGGCCTGGTCGGCTTGTTCGAGGTTGGCGTCGTACTGCATACGGAGGTTGTCGATACCGAGGGCGAGAAGCTCCCAAGCGAAAGCGGCCTCGCGGACATGGACCGGGGGCTCGTCCTGGGTGTCCCCGCTGACCTGGGCGTGGGTGATGGTGAGGTGGCCGGCAAAGGCTCCCCCATCGATGTGATGCGAGCCAGGCTGGTTCTTATATTCGTAGCACGAGTCCTCTGTCGATAATAAGTCCTTGGCGAAGGCAAGGGCTTCCCGGGGAACGAGGCCGTCGGTGACGAAGCCTAATAGACGCCGGAGCTGAGTATTGCCGTTGGTGCCCCCCCTGGATAGGAACTTGGGGTAGTAGTTGTTCAGGGGGTCGCTCTGGGGAGG
>DATBWO010000185.1:0-3772 GCA_036514775.1 Dehalococcoidia bacterium
CCCCCCAATATGCAGGCGAGATGGTATCGCGGGGAGTATAGATTATTGCCAACGGGAAAAAATTAAATGGACTGGGCTGTCCGTGGCAGCAGCCATTCAGGGTGCAACCAATTCTGCCTATGGCTAAGGCTAAAAGGCCCCCCGCAATAAAGGCATCGCCTATACTAAGTAGAGTGGAGAAGCGCATTCTCGTTACCCCCATATAGATCAACGCTGCCACAACGAGGCCAACAATCATTCCCATTTGAGCCAGGCCCTGAAAGCCGATAATCTCTCGGGGGTTTGCCATGAAATGCTCCCAATAATAGATGACATATGCTAGTCGGCCTCCGACAAGACCGCCAATAACACCCCAGAAGAAAATGCCGTAGATATCACGAGTGATGCCTAGCCTTTTTGTTTCCCTGAGCATAATGACTAACAGCACCGCAACCGCTATAGCTATCATAATCCCGTACCACCGTACTTGGTGGGAGCCAATGCTAAAGGCAACCGGGTCTATGCTGATAGTGAGCATTTATCCCCTCCTTTCCGTTTAAGAGAAAATAGCATCGACAAAGGTTTCCGCATCAAAAGGAGCTATGTCCTGTAATTTTTCACCAGTACCAATATAAGAAATGGGTATATTTAACTGGTCGCAGATGGCAAATACTATGCCGCCTCTGGCTGTGCCATCCAGCTTGGCCAGAAAAATATCGGTGACGTCCACAGCTTCGGTGAAATGTTTGGCCTGAGCCAGTCCATTTTGCCCTGTGGTAGCGTCCATTACCAGCAAAACTTGATGAGGGGCTGAAGCATCGTGCTTAGCTATCACTCTCTTTATCTTCTTGAGTTCTTCCATGAGATTAAACTTGGTATGAAGGCGACCGGCAGTATCGATAATCACCGCTTGAGCATGGCGACTATACCCGGCCTGAACGGCATCATAGGCCACTGCTCCGGGGTCGCCACCGGGCTGATGGGCGATGACTTCGGCGCCTACTTTACCTCCCCAGTGTTTGAGCTGCTCGATAGCTGCTGCCCGGAAGGTATCCGCTGCCGCCAGGATAACTCGCTTTCCCTGCGAGGTGAAAACATAGGCTAGCTTGGCAATGCTCGTCGTCTTGCCCGAGCCATTCACGCCGACCACAAGGATAACCTGAGGGGATTCTTCCCCTTCACGGAGCTTGCCCTGAGCATTACAAGATCCTTCGCTCCGCTCAGGATGACAAAAAGCGAAGGGTTCAGGGTTAGAATGACAGGAAGCGAGGGGTCTTGATGAAGGGACACGTAGTAAACTTATCATCTCCTCTTTCAAAGTTTCCCGTATCTGAGATACCTCTGAAAGCCTGTCCATCTTCACCCGCTGTTTGACTTTACTCAGGAGTTTGTTCGTAGTCTCGACACCAACATCAGCCGAGACAAGCAACTCTTCCAATTCCTCCCAGACCTCATCCCCGAGAGAGCCCCGGTTAAAAATATTAGCTATCTTGCCGAACCAGGTTTCTTTGCTTCTTTTTACGCCCAGTTCAGTCTTTTTTAACAAATCGAACAAGTTGCCTCCGCAATCAAGGGTACCCGTATATAATAGCATAAGTGCGGGCGACTTTTATCCGGCGATTTCTTGTCTTTCGGGCGAAGGTAACTCCGGTTTTTTTCTCACGAATAAGAGGGGATATATGATGTCGCTTGTGCAGCAGGGAATCCAAACTGAGAGGAATAAAAATAAGAAGACGTAAGGGAGCAAATGAATCCAATCAGCTATGCCAAAGGCTGTGAAGTAGAATAACGATGCCCAGGTACTTACTAATACGTGTCCAAAGTGTGGGATTTTGGTTGTTTGCCTCCGATAGCCGATAGCAATGCCGGCCAGCGCCAAGAGATTTATCCACCATTCCTCAATAAAAGGCACATGAAACTCCATGGGAACATTAAGTAAGGCTCCGCTGAAATAAGGAATTATGGCATCGCTCACCGTAGCTATACCAACTGACCCTGTCCACCCAATCAAAATCGCCACCCAGATTTTGCCTTTCTTGTATCTCATATACATAGCCGTCGTTACAAGTGCGCTCAATAAAACGTGGAGCGGGTGTGAGATATAAAAAGCGGTTTGGGAAATATGGGATGGTACATTGCCAAAAACTATGATGACCATGATGATAATTCCCGTGAGAGCGCCAAGGGCGGTGAAAGGGATATGCTCTTTGAGTTCTTGTGCTATTCTCTTGCCCATTTCTTATTTTGCTAATCGGGGCTATTTTCTATAACACTGGGAACAAAGTCCGGAGAATTCAGAAAGATGATATTCGGTATGAAAGCCAAGATTCCGGGCAAACTCGTTTTCCCCTTGACATAATCCTTCATCGGCAAACTCTTGAATGGCTCCACAGTGCTGGCAGACCATGAAACGATGACAGCCTTCTACAGCATCCATGCTGCACTTCACAAATCCGCCGCTGGATAGCATTTTGTGAGCTAGATTGAGGTGGCAAAGCAAATCGAGTATACGGTAGATAGTAACGTGGTTTAGATATTGGCCTCTGGCGCGCAAAATCTCTTGTATGTTGTAAGGGGAAAGCGGTTTTTCGGTTTCTTCCAGCACCTCGAGCACCAGCTTCCGCGGCTTGGTTGCCTTGTGCCCCTGAGCTTGCAAAATCCGAATTGAATCTTGAACCACCGGGATATTCTACCCCATGGGAAGGATAAATGCAACAATATTGCAATTAGCTATTAAGAATAATCACTTATTCGTCTTGCAAAAGCAGCGTGCTACAGGGTCAACTCTATTTTTCTTCCTGCGCTCTACCCACTGAGATTGCTTCGGCTGACTTCCTTAATCTCGCAGTGACGGGGCGCAGAGAATACTATTCTTGTCCTTGGCTATCACACACAGGCAGGTTGCCCAGAAAGACACCCTCGGGAAACTACCCCCCGATATCCTTCTGGACAGCCTGCTTACTATTCTGGACTCCTCGCCTTATGTCGAGTCTTAATCCTCCTAGGGTACTACGGGAGCCAGTTCCACAGGTCCGTCATGGGGAATATGACGTTTGCAGTGACCACGTAGTTTGGAAGACCAGGAACAGGTTGTCCTGCGTCAACAGGACCTACGGTTTCAAAGACCCCGGATTGCCACTGGCCAATCTCACCGGTGTGGCAAAGGTAATCCAGATTTCCACCACCTTCACCAGGAGCTCCGTACATGCGGAACCAGGTTTCTTCTGCCAGAACCGTAGGGACCGGGTCATCCTCGAAAGCAGCAAGGGCGTCTCTTAGCAGTTCCTGGTCGACGTATCCAACACTCTCTACAGCTGCCAGCCACATCTCCATGCCTGCCCAGTAGCAAGGAGTTCCCCAATAATCCTGCGTAAGTATGCCAGGAAAACCTGGGAAACCTGATAGAGGATCGCCCGCATCGTCATCCATCCGTTCCGCGATCAGATCATATACAGCTTGAATTTCCGCGTTTGTATCGTAAGCGGCAACCGTGAAACTCATTATTCCGTCCACTAGAGACGGGTCTCGAGACGGGTCTAGCCACGGGCCTGGTGGGTCGCCGTACAAGTAAGGGTAAAACCCGAAGCAGGCGCCCGGTCCGAATACCATAGCGGGTGGGTTGAAGCCTTGTGCCATGGCTGCGCCGGTAATGGCAAAGACGTGGTTGGGATAGGCAAAACAGCAGAAGATGTCATAGTTCGGGTACGCCGGGTCCCCCAGAGCAGCTATAGCATCGTCAATTACCGCGAATGCGTTCATCGCTGCATCGTTAAGCGGAACTTGAACACTGGCA
>DATBWO010000186.1:0-2877 GCA_036514775.1 Dehalococcoidia bacterium
AGGACAGCGTCTCTATTTCGGGAGGAGCCACAACAGACAGCTACGATTCCAGGACTGGCGCTTACGGCGGAAGCAATGTCGGTAGCGACGGGGACGTAGGTAGCAACGGAACTGTCACCCTCACAGGGACAGGGGCTATAGTTCACGGAGACGCCTCGGCATTGTCAACCGTCACGGCTACCGGAGGAGCATTGGTAGACGGTACCACAACAAACTTGAAGGCCCCTATAGAATTTCCACCGATTAGCCATCCCTGCGGCTCTCCGTACACTTATAGTAGCGGGAGCGGAATTAGTCCAGTGGGAAGCTATAACTCCAGCAATGGTCAGCTACGTGGAACAGGGAGCACCGGGATAGAGTTGGCCAGTGGGACCTACTGTTTTAGCAGCGTTGATTTAGCTGGGCAAAGCACTCTTGCAGTACAGGCAGGCAGTACGGTAAAGATCTACCTTACTGCTGACAGTAATTTCACTGGAGGTGGAGTTGTTAATAACACCGGCCTACCGGAAAATCTTGAGATCTACTCGCTTTTCTCATCCTCCAGTCAGGGAATATCGGTTTCTGGAGGTAGCCAGGTTGGTATGGCCATATATGCGCCTGATTGCAGGGTTGCACTTTCTGGAGGGAGTAACTATTACGGTTCGATCGTGGGAAAGTCAGTCGATATAAGCGGTGGAACAGCATTTCACTACGATAAGAGACTCGAGGATAACGTGGATGGCGAGATCGGGATGGTTTCCTGGAGACAGGTTTTTTAATGGCAAGCTCGGATTTCTTGCCAAATTTCGGCACTCTTACCTGTTTTTGTCATTTTATCATAGTCTGAGGCTTGTTCTAGCCTAGGCCGGTTCTCTAATAATCCCCTGTAAAATCGTTAAGTTATACTAAAGAATTGCCTGTGGCATGGGCTTTGCTTCTTCCAAGTTTAGTTTTCAAAGATTGGAGGAAGGCCATGACTGCAGAAGCGTTGGTTTTGAGGGAAAGGGTTATAAAACAGGTGCTCACTGGAAGGCAAAGGTATCCTGACGCTGCCAGACGGCTGGGGGTTACCCCCAGGACCATTCATAACTATTTCCATCGGTTTCTGGAAAATGGTTCTGAGGGGCTTAAGGACCACCGCAAAGGGAATTATCGCAAGCTTACCCATGAGGAAGCGGCGGCTATTATCGCCTGTAAACACGAGAGGCCGCAACGATCCACCCGTCTTATTCGTGATATTTTGGGCCTAAAGGTCAGCGTGGAAGCAGTTCGGCTCATCCTGGTAAAGAACCATCTGAACCGAAAGGTCTTTGAGGCCAGGCCAAATTGACATTGCCGCCGTAAAGTGCAGAAAATACTATTTTGCGATATTGGTAGGGCGCTTTCATTATTCGGCGTAACTTTCATTTTGTGAGAGCTGAAAATTCAAGCTTGGATAAGTTTTTACGCTCTTATTGACACAAGGAGCCGTTCTTGACAATATGTTGCCTGTGAGAGCTTCATTCAGGAAAATCCTCAAGGGATCAGAAGGGCTCGCCCTTATTACGGTCATCTTCGTTGCGGCTTTTTTTCTCATCTTCGTCGCTGGCGGACTATTCTTTGCCCAACTCAACCTTAAGATAGCGAGCAATTTCAAGCTTGCCACCCAGGCGGTGGAAGTGGCAGACGCCGGGCTGCAGCACGGGTTGGCGGTGATCCCGTGGGTTTGGAATTTTAATGGGCAACTGAATTGCGGTACGCCTCCTTGCCCGGTGGTTTCACAGACTTCCTTTCCTTCTGGCTCTGGATTTACCTATACCGTTACGGCACAGAACAATCCCGGGGAGGCCAGCCCGACTGTTGATTCCGACAGCAAGATTCTGGTTACTGCCCAGGCGAATGGACCTAGCAGCACGAAAAAGATCGTCGAAGCGTATGTCAGGCGCTCCGTGGCTGCTTTTACTCCGCCGGCAGCTCTTTATGTAAATGCGGTTACTTCTTACCCTACGTACGATTCGTCCAATACCGGTATGGGCGCCTACTATTTCGACAATAACGATATGCTATGGGTCAAAGGGAGTGATACTAACTACAACGGTAGCGCAGGACCGAACCCTACCCTCTATGCTATGGCGACGACGAACGATGCGGTAACTACGGCATTGAAGAACGAAGACCAAACTAATTCTGCCTACCATGTTATTTCGGGTATCGGTTCTGCGCCGAGCATTAGTACCATGGGGGATATCCTGGATGTAGATGCGATCGCGGTAAAATTCTTTAACCAGCCCGGCGCGGTTAAATTTTTGAATGGCCTCAAGACCGACACCACGTCGACCGGTCCCGGTGTAGAGGCTTGTCCTGACACTCTTCCAACCCCGCGTCCGAATCCGGACCCCTGTAATTTAGGCACGAGCTCTAGTCCTCAGGTTACGTATATCTGGCAAGATACGGCGGCGAATATCATTTTCCTTAAAGGCAAAGTGAAAGGCTACGGCGTGCTTGTTCTGGAAGGTGAAGCAACTCTCAGAGGAGACTTCAAGTTTTATGGTCTTATCGTCCACAAGAGGTCGGCCGCGACCCATTACATATCGTTTGAGGACGATGCAAAGGTTTATGGGGCTGTTCTCCTGGGCTCTTTTGATGAGGGAGGCGGACAAGGAAAGAAGGCCCGCTTCGGCCTAAAGGATAATATTCGAATCTATTACAGCAGCCAGGGCCTCAATATGGTTGATAGCAACTGGGGTTCTCTCCTTCCCAAGCCTCCCAGAGTTTTTGCCTGGCTGGATAAGTAACACAGATTAGAACTAGAGAGGTAAATCCATCACTATGAAAAAAGTGCTTGTAGTAGAAGATCATCCGGATATGCGAGAGGTTCTCATCTGGCAGATGGAACGGATGGGTTTTTCGGTCATCCCG
>DATBWO010000187.1:0-2197 GCA_036514775.1 Dehalococcoidia bacterium
GGGGTGGTTGTGATTGGGATAGTATAAGGACGTGGGCTAAAGAAATTGCCACAAAGGTTTAGGGTACGCGCCAAGTTAACCAATGTCACAAGATGAGTTTTTGTGCACCGCTGGCTCCCCTGTCATACAGACAGAGTGCCCAATTGACAGGAAAATTCGAACCTCTTTAGATTTCTGGCTGATTATAGCTTTGACCAACAGCAGGGTGCGAGTTAAACATCAGATTTGTCGAAAATAGATGGCTCCCCGGGTAGGATTCGAACCTACAACCAAGCGGTTAACAGCCGCCCACTCTACCATTGAGCTACCGGGGAACGCATATCTGAGCACAACTGCTCAAATTCGCCAAGCTAATTTTGGCATTTTTTAGGATTTTCCTCAAGATGCCTTTACCTGAGTCTCTTTGACGTAACCATCATCACCAGGCAAATTCGGCTGCTGGGCAGCTTGCAGGGCTAGCTCGTCGCAGCGTGTATTTTCCGGGGTTCCGGCATGCCCCTTAACCCAACTAAACTCTACCTCGTGATACTCGCATAGTCGCATGAGCCTCTCCCAGAGGTCGGGATTCAACACCTTTTCCCGTTTATTGCGCTTCCAGCCGTTTGCTCGCCATCTCTGAGCCCATCCTCTGGACATCGCTTTGACCAAGTACTCGGAATCACTGTATAACGTCACCTGGCATTTCTCTTTTAGAGCTTCTAATCCGACGATCGCAGCCATTATTTCCATTCGGTTATTGGTAGTTTTACGATAGCCCCCTGATAGCTCTCTTTTGTGACCCTGATAGAGGAGTACTGCTCCATACCCACCGGGGCCAGGATTTCCCAGGCATGCGCCATCGGTATATATGGTCACGTGCTTAACCTTTTCCATTATAGTTTTTGTTTTGAAATCAAGACAACGAGTCTTTCACTTCCTTTCTGATTTTAATTGGCTGCCGGGCCAGGATTCGAACCTGGGCTAAAGGATCCAAAGTCCTCTGTGCTACCGCTACACAACCCGGCACTATGCCATGTTTTGGTGCCGAAGGTCGGATTCGAACCGACACGGGGGTTGCCCCCCAACAGTTTTTGAGACTGCCGCGTCTACCATTCCGCCACTTCGGCGCACTTACCCTCGAAGTCGTAATCCCTTTTAAACATTCTCAATGGCCTCCCCTTTTACAAGGAGATATTCTATTGTTAATGTTAAGCTGATTCTGCTTTGCAATATCATAGTTGGTGCCGAGGAGCGGAGTCGAACCGCTGACACGCGGATTTTCAGTCCGCTGCTCTACCACCTGAGCTACCTCGGCATCAAGGATATTGTAGGTTTTCCCTCATTCTAGTGTCAAGCAAGTGTATTCGTGATTGTTAACTGCTGCCTTAAGCAAGGTATGCCAGACCAGTTGCTAGCGTGGAGCACCAGGCTTGACTAAGGGGATGTGAGCAGCACAAAGGGGGCATTCCTGAGGTGAATAAGCTATGGTGGGGGCACGAAGACAACTGAAGAAAGGCAGGTTAAAGTCCACCTTTTTCTCACTGCGGTCAACAAGCACTCCAATACCAATGATAATCCCCCCCAGTTTATCTACAGCGCTTATCGTCTCTCTGAGCGAGCTTCCTGTGGTCAGGATGTCATCAACAATAAGGACATATTCGCCAGGTGCAATTTCAAAATCACGCCGGAAGACCCTTACTTCTCCCTCTTTTTCAGCAAAGATGCTCCTCACTCCTAGTTGGCGGGCTGTTTCAAAGGCTAGAATAATGCCGCCGGTAGTTGGCCCAGCAACTACGTCTATTTTTTGCCCTTTAAAGTGTTGGGCGATAAGGCGACACAATTTCTCAGTAAGGTGCGGGTATTGCAAGATGCGAAATTTTTCCCAATAAACAGGTGAGTGTAATCCTGAAGCGAGCAGGAAATGGCCTTCTTTTATGGCTCCGGCCGTCTTGAATATCTCCAGTACCTTGTCACTCAAGTTGCAACCCCAAATAACTGGCAAAGCATTATTTCTTGTCCCTCAGGGGCAGGCAACTCGGGATAGCTGTAATGTTTGACTACCCCCAATTTGCTTGGTGGCCAGTAGGTAAACCAGGCCTTGCCGATGATATTATCCCGGGGCACCATCCAGCCAGTATGCGAATCGGTGCTGTTGTTACGATTATCACCGAGGACGAAGTATTCGGTCTCGGGAACTTCTGTGGCTGGCATCGTGTAG
>DATBWO010000188.1:0-4202 GCA_036514775.1 Dehalococcoidia bacterium
GGCAGTGCTTACTGCTATTTTTGCCGCTCCATCCACGGGGTAGCCATAGGCTCCGGTGCTTATGGAAGGGAAGGAAATGCTGGTCAATTTGTTCTCGTTAGCTAACTTTAAGCACTCGTAATAAGCGCTCCGCAAAAGCTCAGCTTCGTTGCTATTGCCACCATGCCAGATGGGGCCAACAGTATGTATCACATACCGGGCTTGGAGATTTCCCCCGGTGGTGATTACAGCTTTGCCAGTGGGCAATCTTCCTTGCTGGGCAACGATTTTCTGGCATTCATCTAATATTGCTGGTCCCCCGGCCCGGTGTATTGCCCCATCCACTCCACCGCCACCCATTAAGCTGGGGTTGGCAGCATTAACGATGGCCTCGGTAGCTTGCTTGGTGATATCCCCCTGGATTATAGACACTTTTGTTTTATTTACCGTCACCTCCATCTTCCCTCCTTGCCCTGATAACGACGTTGTTCAATTTCGATTTCCTTAAGTCGGTTTATCGCCGCCAGCGATTTTTCGTAGGAATAGGTTTTGGAGTCCAGAAGGGTGCCGTCTAAATCAGTAAATATTATGTAGTGTAACATTGGGATGATATTTCTCCGGGCAGGGATATTTTATAACACATCTCCCCCAGTTTATGGGCTTTTACCGATGATGAAATTATGGGAAATCCTGGAAAATCAGAAAAACTAATGCGGAGGCTGAGATACATGGGTAACACTCATGGTATGTTTAGTGGTAATAACTTACCATGGGAGTTACCGGAATGAGAAAGCCAGCCAGCTTCTACTTCTTAAAAAGAAACCCATTGTCCCGACTTGTCGGGATAGATATGAACTCTGGAAGAGAGTGGCAAACGTTTTGGGCTTTAAGGCTCATGAAAGACTGAGAGTGGAATGGATGGTGTTCTACTATACCGCAGGAAATGAGAATGCCTCTCTGACTGCCAAACACTTCGGCATCTCAAGGAAGACTTTTCATAAGTGGCGGAGTTCATCTCCGCCTTACGTTGGCTGTGGACTAGCCCCGCCCCTACAGGCTGCAATTTTGGGAAAACTAAGCTATTACAAATACAAAGAAGGTGAAGGTGTCCAATTTATTGGGCTCGCGTGTACGAAAGCGAAGTGCCTGATAAATCAGGCAACTATAATTTTTCCCGCTCATCTCGAGCTTCCCAACCCCGAGGAAAAATAGAGTTGACCCTCTGGCAACGAAGTTGTACGTTCGTCTGCTGGTGTCTACAAACCCCGTAGTAGAAGCTAAGTCCAATGCAGGATTGGTCGCTGGGATTGTCGTGGGCATAATGCTCCTTGGCTATGGCGGCTATTATCACTTCAGGCGCAAAGCCAAGCCCGAATGACCGTTAAGCTTCAGCGCACGAGGCTAAAGCCTCAGACTACATTTTTGGTTTTCCCAGTTGATTGTTGAATGCTGATAGCTGTGTGCTCAAAACGTAGACTGCCACGCCTTCGGTTCGCAATGACAAAGGGGCAATACTGAGTATGCGGGCGTCATCTCCAGAGGGTCATAGTACTAATTTCTACTGCAAAACAGTACCAAAACAGTCCTAATGGGTGATTCCCCCGAACCCGGCTAGCCGATATGCTAAAGATGCTGCGGTAGCATGATGTAATAGATAGATTGGGAAAACTGAATTATTACTTAAAATGGACGGGTGCTTGTGTATGAAAAAGCACTTTCTAATCCCTTTAGCGTGTGGAGCTGCGCTTAGCTTGCTCATCGTCTCCGGGGTGAGCTGCGTCAGTTACAATGCGAGCTCAGCTACTGGGGGGCTGAGGACGGAGTCTGAATTTAGATCTTACGTCACGCCCGAATGCCAATTGGTTAAGGATTGTTTACAAGATATCCTCGGTGCCCCCCCCTACGAACTTTCTAAAGATGGCTTTGATGATATCCGAGACTGGGTTGCTGATAATATAGAGTATATGTCTGATGAAGAGCAACGGGGTGTTGATGACTACTGGCAAACCTCGGAGGAAACGCTGTCCTTGGGCACTGGGGATTGCGAGGATTTTGCTATTTTACTGTGCTCCCTCCTCAGAGCCTATGGCATTGATGCGGAGCAGGTATATGTCACCCTTGGTGTTGACGATGAGAGATATACACATGCCTTCCTGATAGAGGATTGGTATCTCGGCGGGGAATGGCGGGAGATAGAGCCCCAGGCGGATGCTCAACCCCTTCCTCACGGGTGTCGTTTCGAGGACTCCAACTCAACCGATTCTACGCTACTCGCCAAATATAAAATTACCGTGGGCTTTAATGACCTCTATTACTATGACGAATCTTTTCCATGGGACGAAGATTAAGCGAACTTTTAACCCTGGCTAAGATGGCGACCCCGTGGGCGATATTGCACGGCCGCTCCCATGACTGCAGGTGGTGTTTGCTTAAACTCCTGTTCAACGGGGACCAGCGTGATTATATCCCGGATTAGTAACAATTCCTTGGTTTTGAAAACCTTTCCAGACCAAACAAGATGTTCCTGAGCTTCGCCTTTTAAACAGCCTCCAAGGTAAGAGTCTAGCTTTTCCGAAATTGTAGTTTATAGCCTATGCTATATCCCCCCGCGCGCTGAAGAGCATTTTCACTTTGGTAAAAAGTCAGTAAAGAACCTTTTCATTCCATTACGATGATAACCCGGCAAAAGTCTGAAAGTCTGGTTCATCTTTTTTGTCTAATTTGGCTGAACTTCAACCTGACCATTTAACGGTGTGGTTCTGCCGCTAATGGCAATTTCTACGGCTAAAGATACTAATTGTAGATTACACAAGGTAGCGGTTTTTGCAAGCAGTTAATCTGCTGTGTTATTTCCCTTGTCGACGGTGGATCAGCGGTATGCAATGGGACCGTGCTCGGCATATCTCCTCAAGATAGGCAACGAGGGATGCTTTGATGAGTGGTAGCAGGTAAGTTTTTCCAAAAAGCCTGAAGGGTTTTCTAGCTTATTTGCTTGCAATTATTGGGTGGTATGAGAGCCAGGCCTCAGTCCCTATCACCCGATTTACTGACTTTTCTACCAACAATGTGGATAAAATTGCGGAGAAAAACTCAGAGAATCAGAAAAACCCATTGATAATCCCTAAATAGCGGTGTTATAATGTTAGAAATAATGTCACAAGATATATAGCTATAGGACTCGTGGCAGGTGGACGATGAAATTGTGTAGGTCAGAGATTTGTGCCAGTGCTCGCCATGTTCAGTCCAGCATATTTAGGCATGTAAAGTCTGCTCATTTTTCTCGCCACAGTAAAATCAGCCCTTCGTTTTCAGCCCAGGGGCTATTCAGAAATATAATTGCCCAATTTATTGGGCTCCCCGTTTGTCATTGCGAGTCCCGATTTATCGGGACGAAGCAATCCCGGTGAGTATAGCGTAGGAAGAAAAATAGAAGTTGACTCCTTTATCTGGAGGTGAAGTATGAAGATAATACTTAGTTCGAGGATGCACCGTTATGTGGAAAGAGTTGGCATTTTTTTGGTTATGGCAGCCTTAATCGTAGGGATGCCGGGCTGTGAACCTGTAAGCTGTGCTGGCGGCCAAGAAGCCAACCCACCGGGAACACAGGTACGCTTTAACCTCACCGTAGCGGCAAATCCTGTGGGAGGAGGAACGGCAACCGATTTGACTAATGCTTCACCTTACGCAACAGGCACTGCAGTCAGCATACAAGCAGTAGCCAACCCGGGCTATCGGTTTGTTAGTTGGACAGCGGCGCCAGTGGGCGGATTTGCTAATGCTACTGCCGCGAACACTAACTTCACCATGCCGGCTCAAAACGTAACCGTCACCGCTAACTTCATAGCTCGGTACGACCTGACGATAAACAGCACAGATGGTGGTCAGGTAACCACACCCAGCGAGGGGACTCATACCTATGATGCAGGCACGGTGGTTGACTTGGTGGCCGTGGCGGACGAGTGTTACCAGTTCGTTAGCTGGACCGGTGACGTCGACGACCCCTACTCTCCCATAACGACCGTCACCATGGACCAAGCTCAGAATGTGACCGCCAACTTTGCCCTGCTCATCTACGACCTTACAGTAAGCAGCACTGATGGTGGCGATGTAACCGCCCCTGGCGAGGGGGCTTCTATCTATGACTGTGGCACGGTGGTTGACCTGGTGGCAGAAGCTGAGGAAAGCTACCACTTTGTCCAATGGACTGGCAATGTAAGCACCAT
>DATBWO010000189.1:0-3729 GCA_036514775.1 Dehalococcoidia bacterium
TCCTGATATAGAAAGGATCGAAAAAGAACAAAGATATGTGCCTGATAGTAAAATGATTGGCGTAGACGCTCTGGTCGCTGGATCTGTGACAGAATTCGGGAGATCGGTAAGTGGTAAAAAAGCTTTTTTAAGCTCTACAAAAGTTCAGGCCGCCAAGGCTAAGGTGGACATAAGGCTGATAGATGTGCGTACAGGGCTATCATTTTTTTCAGCAATCGGCGCTGGTGAAGCTATCACGGAATCTGGTGAGATTGCGGGCTTTGGAAGCCGAGCGGAATATGATGCTACTCTGAATGACAGGGCTATAGCAGCAGCAATCTCTGATGTTATTGATAAGCTGATTTCAAAGCTCAATGAGCGCCCCTGGAAAACCGATATTCTGGAAATTCAAGATGGGCTTATTTATATAAGTGGCGGTAAGAAACAAGGCCTAAGGCAGGGGGATATTCTGAAGGTCTTTGAAGCTGGCGATACTGTAAGCAGTAAGCAAAGTGGCTTTAACATCGCCTTGCCTCCGAAGCAGGTGGCAACCATACAAGTTTTTAATTTTTTTGGTGATAATGAAACAAACGAGGGTTCTGTCTGCAAATTGATGGAAGGTAATATTGACAAGGCAAATCTTTCTAAGTTGTTCATCACCGAGGACAATAAATGAAAAAAATATTTTTGATATTAAGCCTCGTTTTTTTGGCTTTTGGTTGCAGCATGCCTGAAACACTTGTTAGAACGACTGATTCACGCCCTCAGCTTGCGATAAAAGGCGCACCTGAAAAATCAATCTTGTATGTGGATGGACTTGAGATTGGAGAAGCTATCATGTACAACGGGGAGCCCAAGACTTTGATAATACAGCCCGGAACTCATCTTGTTACCGTTAAGTCACCTGAAGGTGTTCTAATCTTCAATCAGAAGATTTTTGTTGAGAGTGAGCTTAAGACTATTTCAATTTCAGGTCAGAGATAAAATATGAAAAAATACTTCATTGCTATCGCCCTATTATCTCTGGTGCTTTCCGGCTGCACTCAAGGGATGTATAAGTGGAACGGTTATGATGATGCGATGTACCAGTACTATAAGTCGCCGGTGGAAAAGGAAGCGTTTATGGAGAATTTGGCAAAAATAATTGCACTTGGAGAAGGTACAAACAATGTCCCCCCTGGGATATATGCTGAATACGGGTTTTTGCATTACGAAGGCGGAAATTTTGCAGAAGCGATTAATTATTTCCAGAAGGAACATGATCGGTGGCCTGAATCAAGAATTTTTATCTCAAAGATGATTCGGAATGCCAAGATGGCTCTTGAAAGGAGCGCTGGGACAGCTCGTGATATCAATGTAGGTCCAGCCGTAGGAGTCGGCGCAAATGGCGAGTTAATCGAAGTTCCCCAACAGGGAGATTTATAAAATATGTTCAGAGAATTGACGAGAATTAAAAGCGTTCTCCTTGTAGTTGCTGTCTTTGTATTTATAACTGGATGTGTTGCGACCAAAGATTATACGAAATTCAATAATGCGAAGCCCGCCTCTATACTGGTTGTCCCTGTCGTAAATAGGAGCGTTGAGGTCTCTGCGTCAGACTACTTTCTTTCAACGATAACCATTCCGATAGCTGAGAAGGGTTATTATGTCTTCCCGGTTTATATGGTAAAAAGAGTTCTTGAAGACGACGGACTTTCGGACGCCGATCTTGTCCATAATGCGCCAACCCAGAAGCTAAGCGAAATATTTGGCTCAGATGCTGTGCTCTATATAAACATTGAGAAATGGGAAGCGAAATATATGTTGCTAACCACTCAGGTTACAGTCGACCTTTCATACGTACTTAAGGATGGCGATACAGGTGAAGAATTATGGGCTGAAAGACAGACAATGGTTTATGTGCCTCAGAACCAGAGTACAGGGAATCCATTGGCTGATTTATTGGTAATGGCTGTGAATGCTGCCGTTACGAAGGCGGCACCAAATTACATGCCACTCGCCAAGCAAGCCAATAATAATGCTTTTGCTTATCCTGGGCCAGGGATTCCTAGCGGCCCTTACTATGTAAAGCCAAAACCGGGCACGACCCATCAAAACTGATACAGCCTGCAATAGAGGACTATTGGAACTATTTAACCCACCTACTTTATTCCGAGCTTCAACCCAATCTCCTTCGGCACCTTGTAAGTCCCTATGGCCGCAAGTGCCGCCCCGAGCCCCTCGATAAGAAGCCCCAGAACCTCGGCCTGGCCGCCTACGACATAGGCCCCGATGAGCCCCACGATGGCCGCGAGGGCCGGATTGGCGATGTCGCGCTGCTTGTCGGGGATGAACCTTTTGACCACCTGGACCACGGTCAGCACTATCGGAAAGATCTGCAAAATACTGAGTATCATCTCAAGACCTCCTGTTTTGAGTATTTTCTAAAGTCCCTGCCGTCATAGACCAGGGCCTCGCCGTTGGGTCTGTCCATCCTCACCAGGGAGACGTGTATCCATGCGGTCTCGTAAATGGCCTGCCCGAAAGCAATCCGGCTCTCCTCCACCAGCCACCGGTAGACATCCCTGATGTCGGAATCGAGCGGGACGATGTCGGCAGCCTCGCCAGGGAGATGCTGGCTCGTGGAACTTCCCTTTGCGGCTATGTTTACGGCCGGGCTCCTGTACCCGCTTGATATCCTTACCCGGCCCCACCTGTCGCGGACCGGCTGGAGGACGTAGTTGGCAAGATAGAGGAGTTTCTGCTCCTCCAGGGCCCCAGGTTCATTAGGGAGGCCCGTCCTGGTCGCGGTCAATTCGGCAAGGGTGAAGTTCCCGGAGAGCTTCATTTAAAATTCGCCTTTCCCCAGAATATGAAACCCAGGAGCAGGAGCCCCAGGAAGGCCATGACAAGGGCGCCTACGATGCTCTTCCAGAAGGAGCTCCTGATGTCGTCGTACCAGTCCCTCAGGTCCCGGATGAAGAGGTGGTCTTTAAAGTGCTCCTCTTTGTCCACCTTGTAGATGCTGAGTTCGGCGTGGATGGCCTCTTTTACGACCTTCTTGAGTTCTTCGAGTTCTTTCTCGCCCATGACAACCTCTTTAATAGCCCCCGGCAACGGCCAGAAGCTTGAGCCTTATCGCGTCTCTTTTAAAGTCGAGGTTCCTGTTGATTATCTGGTAACGCTCGGTAGATATGCCGACCATGTCGGTGGATGGAGCCTTCTTCGTGGTGACCGTCACGATGTCCCCGACCTCGAGATAAATGCGGGACCTTGCCACCTCGCATGAGAGGACGGAAGGAGGGTTGGCGAACCTGGCCAGAACCTTCGACTCGAGGTCCTGGACCTGCCCCGTCTCAGAGGGCCGGGTCCACTTGTCCTTAATCTCCTTTATCCGTAGCTCGTTCCAGTTGGCCTGGCTTGCCGCGTCCGGGGCCACCCTCAATTCGGTAAAGTCCTGTGCCTTGTCCCCGTCGCTGTCCCACCCGTAATAGATGTGGGTCTGGTTTATGAGGGAGGCCGCGTTGGCCTCCCACCTGACGTTAGCCATGTCATCGTCCGTGAGGGAATCCACCGCCGCTTCAGCCGGTACCCACCTCTTTATCCGTATCCTCCCGTCCGCCTGGGGGCTGAAGTAGCAGCCCATGAGGATGCGGAGCTCCTGTAGGAGCTCGTCCGCGTCCACCGTGTCCCCGGTGACAGTACGGCTCACCTTCCAGCCGGAAAGCGCGCCCTTGACCGCCTCAAACGACCCCAGGACGAGTTTTGAGT
>DATBWO010000190.1:0-2635 GCA_036514775.1 Dehalococcoidia bacterium
CCCATCAACATAAACACCTTGACATTGGGAAACAAGCCCAGTTCCTTCTCTAATATGCTTGAACATTCTTTTATGGTGCTCGTCTCTATCCCGTACCCTGTTTTGCCACATTTAACGGCGGTGGTAAGATAAACTCCCAGATTAAGAAGATCCTGTACAGAAGATACCGCCGTACCAGCATCATTGAAAGCCTGAACGGTAGTCTTCTGAAACAGGGCATCTCCTTCGGCATAGTAGTAATCAGCAAGATTGGCTGGTGCCGATTCCGATATCATTATTACAGACACCTTTTCTGGCTTGATGTCTATATCTGGAACAATGTAACCTTCGTGCCTGACATCGGCACAGGAAAACTTTTCACATTTCAGGAGTTGGCTTACTCTCATCTTCAATCCCTATCATAGTTTACAAGAATGGGCAATGCAAACTATAATACTCGCTGGCACGGCGTAGCGCAATTCTGGTTCGGCGCGTAGCATTCGCGATGCCAATATTGATATAATAGAACGACTTCAGGGCGTAGCGCAGCCTGGTTTAGCGCGCAGCGTTCGGGACACTGAGGTGTATAATATAGCATAGATTTTATCATAAATCGGGGCGTAGCGCAGCCTGGTTTAGCGCGCAGCGTTCGGGACGCTGAGGTCGGTGGTTCAAATCCACTCGCCCCGACACTTTCTTACCCCTTCGGCTATTATACAGGCAAACATGGGTTGATAATCTGGCTTTGGTTCTATGGATACCAGACTGCTACCCCGAAGGCGTATTTGGTGAAACACTTCTTTAATGAATAATTCCCGCTGGCTGTCTGTTGTTCCGGGATGTTTCCAAAGCGCAGGCAGATCCGCCAATAATTGCGCTGCCCTATCGAAGTTGGGACGATAGATCGGTACAGTAGCCGGTGCTGAGGCTCTGAAATGCCGCTCTAGCTCTTGTTTCTCCTGTTTATAATCATCGTCACTAACATCTCCCCATAGATGTTGCTTTCTCAAGTTAGTCAACGCCCGCTCAAGCTTGGCTTGCTCCTGATGATCCGATGGGACGTCTTTCCCTTGGCATAAAGCCCTCATAACAGCTTCCTTCCATTCCTGATCCAAGGTTACGTAGGGCAACACTCCTTCTTGAAATTGTGACATAAGGTGCTCTACCCTGATTGAGTGCGGCTCAAGTTCACAGAAAGGACGCTTATGATAAAGACGTCGTATTACCTGGCCATTGTTCCTGTGGACCGGCTGGCCCCCGTAGTGGTTTCCGCATTGATCGCATACAGTCACCTTTGAAAAGGGGTAGGCTCGCTGTGCTGACCGGGGACGTCCTTCATGTTGTTTTGTCCTCTGCCGTTTCAACGCCTGGCATTGCAGCCAAAGCGATTTTACCTCTCCCGGAACGTCATGGTCGCCTTCTTTGACTTCCTCGTCTGGTTCACCGGGGTGGTAGATTGCCTTTCCTTCATAAAACCGGTTGGAAAGGATGTGCTCTATGCTACCTTTGGCAAAGGGCTCTCCTTCCCGATTCCGATAGCCCTGGGCATTCAAATAATCAGCTAATGTATAGTAGGAATACCGGCCAGAAGCATAGCCCCTAAGAAGGGCAAGCAGTGCCTCTAGTCCTCCTGCCTTGGCGTCGCCGCGTAGGCCGTTAAGGTCAGGCACCTTTCGTTCCCGTTTCCCGTTGTCCAATTTTTCGCTCCTGTAGCCCAGCGGAGGCACGCCGTTGGCGATGCCTTGTTCATGCTTCACCCGGAGACCATCGGCGACAAATCTGGAGAGATTACGGGAATATTGCTCATCCAGCACCTCGTTGATGCCTTCATTCAGGAAGTCATTATCGTTGCCTGAGATGATACCCTGAGAGACGAAGACCAGGGTCTTGCCCAGCTTCCTCAACTCTCCCTTGTACCGGATGGCGTCGGCACGGTTTCTGGCGAACCGCGAAGTATGATAGACCAGAAGCACATCGAACTGGTTAATCTCAGCATCGGATAGAGCCTGTAGAAAGCCAGCCCGCTTCAACGTGGATGTACCCGTGATGAAATCAGTGTACCAGGCACTACCTAAACAAAGGCCGTAAGTGCGGGCGAAGTTCTCCACAGCTCTGCGCTGCATTTCCGGCCCGAAGCCGTCACGCTGGTCAAGAGTAGAATCCCGGACATAGCCCTCAGCTCTAAGCCCTTTGAGGTCATCGAAGGTCAACGTACGACTCGTCTTTCTAGCCGTCTTTGTGGGCGTCATCATGCTTTCCTCCTCGGCACTTTTCTGCGTCAGGGTATACACTGGAAAGTATACCACCTAACGCACTTCCATCGCCATTCGGTGACGGCCGTTCGTGAACCTGTTCCCAAGTCAAGGCAGAACGAAGCATGTCAGCCAGGATGGTTGCCAGCTTTTGCATTTCAATCGTGCTCATTTGCTCTTACTCAGTCCATATGGTAACCTGAGTTTCAAGGCGGTTGTAAGCGGGCTAATTCCGGCGGGAATCCATATTTAATTGTTACATTCGAAGAAAGTGTGTGAAATACCAGGGTTGATGACGGATAAGGAGGCTGCGAGGCTCTATCGCCTTGAGGATATTGGAGTATGCCTGTGGGGCTACTGGGGTGTGGAGCGCCCGGGCCAGCCCAAGCTTGCCAGCAAGCTGG
>DATBWO010000191.1:0-2618 GCA_036514775.1 Dehalococcoidia bacterium
TTATTCAAATGCTCTTGGCCCACTCCACAGCGTTCACAAAAACGCGGAAGCCATCCCCATAATCCCGCCGGGGCTCTGTGGTCCACCTTGGATGTTGCGTCCAACGGATGAATCGTTCCGGGTGTGGCATCATGGCAAAGATGCGACCAGTAGCATCGCAGATGCCGGCTATATTGTTCACTGAACCATTGGGATTGTGAGGATAGCCGGCTCGAATGTCTCCAGTTTCGTCAGCGTAATAAAGCGCCACATTTAGCTCTTCTAACGCCCCTGGGTCAACTACCACCTTGCCCTCTCCGTGGGCCACTGGGAGATACATAAGGCTTATTCCTCGTGTAAAAATACAGGGGCTTGTTTTATTGGCGCGGAGATAGACCCAGCGACACTCGAACCTGCCGGAATCGTTGCCAGCCAGGGTTATCGATTGCGAGTTTTCACCCCTCGACTTAGGTAACATGCCAGCTTTCACCAGAACTTGAAAACCATTACAGAGCCCCAGAATGAGCCTGCCATCGTCAACAAACTTTTGAATTTCGTCCCCTAGCTTGAGCCTTAGCTCGTTGGCCAAGATTCTCCCGGCCGAGACATCATCCCCGTAAGTAAAACCACCAGGGATGACCATTATCTGGTAATTGGAGAGAAGCCTCCGCCGACGGATAAGCTCACCTATGTGGACCAGGTCCACCTGTGCCCCGGCTCGTTCGAAGGCAAAGGCAGATTCCACGTCGCAATTTGTCCCCGGGGCTCGCAGTATCAGTGTCTTCACCTTGGTCATCATGTCAAGCCCTACCAACGAAGAGGTCTCTGCCAGGCCTCTTTGAGTTCAGCAATGAGAGCTGAAAGCACCATCTCCCCATTAAGACCATAGACCTCAAGCTTTTCTTTGCCTGTAACCTGACCAATGGCGGCGAAATCGACCCCAGCCATCATACTCTCGAACTGGTGCCGGCCCTGCGGGGCTACCTCTACCAGAAACCTGGTATTCGATTCGGAGAAGAGCACGTAATCGTCCCGGTTCATGGCTTCACCCAGCGGCACCTGCCTCAAATGGATTACCATCCCTAAACCTCCAGCGAAGGCCATCTCGGCGGCAGCCACCCCGATGCCTCCTTCGCTCAGGTCATGGCAGGCCCTGACCAGGCCCTTTTCCATGACGGCGCTGAGGGCGTCCATGAGCCTCTTCCCTTTCTTGGGGTCAACCCGGGGCACCCTGTTCCCCACATAACCACGAATGCCGTAGTATTGTGAGCCGCCAAGCTCATTCCACGTGGTGCCGATGATGTAGACCAAGTCGCCATCTCGCTTGCAATCCATTGTAACCGCCCTCTCCACATTGTCCATCACCGCTACTGCGGAGATGAGCAGTGTGGGTGGAATGCAGATGCTCTCTTTTTCGGTCTCAAACTCATTATAGAGACTATCCTTTCCGGAGATGAAGGGAGTCTCGTAGCCGAGAGCAACATCGTAGCAGGCTTGCGCCGCCCGTATTAACCCACCCAGTCTATCCGGCTTGTCTGGATTGCCCCAACAGAAGTTATCCAGCAGAGCCACCCTCCGAAGGCTGCCCCCAACAGCCACAACCTGCCGCAACGCCTCATCTATAACGGAGGCAGCCATCCAGTACGGGTCAATGTCCCCATACCTGGGATTGATGCCGTTGGCGACGACGATGCCCCTATCTGAACCGAGTATCGGCCTGACGATGGCGGCGTCACTAGGGCCATCATTTTTTACCCCCGTGAGGGGCTTGAGGACGCTACCACCCTGCACCTCGTGGTCATACTGGCGTATCACCCATTCTTTACTGCAAACATTCCACGAGGCCAGAATACGCAACAGGTCTTCATGCAGGGCAGTTGGCTGCGGAAAGTCTGGCTCGGCATGCTGTGGCAGCTTCCAGATAGCCTCCTTCTCCAGTTGAGGCAACCCTTTATGCAGAAACTCCATATCGAGGTCGCCAACCAGATTGCCCTCGTAGAAAAGCTCAAGCCGTCGAGTATCGGTGAACTCTCCGATGACGGTAGCTTCTACCCCCTCACTCTGGAAAAGAGAAATCAACTGGTCGACTGTGTTTGGTGGCACAGCCAGCACCATCCGTTCCTGAGATTCAGATATCCATATCTCTGTGTAGGAGAGCCCCAAATACTTTAGAGGGACTCGCTCCAGGTAAACGCGCACGCCCGTTTCCTCAGCCATCTCTCCCACAGCCGATGAAAGCCCACCCCCACCACAATCGGTAATCCGCCGGTATAGTCCCCGGTCCCGCGCCTTGAGGAGGACATCAATCAGCTTCTTCTCCGTAATGGGGTCCCCAATCTGAACGGAACTGCTGGAGATAGCCTCCGATTCCCTGGTAAGCTCTCCCGAGGCGAAGGTAACACCATGGATACCATCACGTCCGGTCCTGCCCCCCACCAGAACCACCAAGTCTCCAGCCTGCTGCTGTCCCCTCTGGCTCATGCTCTTGGGTAATAGACCCACTGTCCCGCAGAAGACCAAAGGGTTTCCTATGTATCGCTCATCAAAGAGGATAGCGCCGTTTAGCGTGGGTATGCCGAGTCGGTTCCCGTAGTCGGCCACGCCAGCGCGGACACCCTTGAAAATGCGGCGGGGATGCA
>DATBWO010000192.1:0-4509 GCA_036514775.1 Dehalococcoidia bacterium
GCAGCCGCTATCTTAGATATTATCAGTGAATAGTTCGTGGTGTCCCTGGAATTCAGGAGTAACAAAAAGCTATTCAGACCTTCGGTTCCCTCACCATTTCCCACATGGGAAGATCAACTATCGGTAGAGTGATCTTCCTGAGCAGCCTGAACCCGAAATGTTCGTACATCTTCATATTCTCTTCAGTTGCGGTATCGAGATAGATTTGGAGTCCTTCACGATTGGATTTTTCAATCGCCGCGTCTATCAGCTTCCTTCCGAAGCCCTTGCCCTGCAGCTCGGTAGAGACACCGAAAACCAGCACGTACAGATAGACGCAACCGGCCATATGTTCACGGCGGTCTTCGATAAGCGGTTTGAAGACAGATCCCATCTTCTTCGCAACATTCAATCCCATTCTCATCGCCAGACCCATGCTTCCGCTACGTATCATGCGCCATGCGTTCACGTCGGCATACTTTCCCGAAACCCATCCTATAACCCCTTCCAAGTCTTCCGAGGGGGCATAGACCTCACCATACTTCAGACAATACCTTACAGACACCTCAAAGAGGGCGCGAAACCACTTCTCCAAATCGGATTCCCCCTCACAGATCTTGTTCCAGAGCGGATCACGCTGAAAGGCATCAGCCAATACCTTTCCGGCCCGCATGATATCTCCCTTCTGTACTCTATATAGCATCCGTTCCTCCTTCTTCGTGCTATGGTCAGGAAGCCTGGCAATCGTATTGCACTATCCACATAACCAATACCAATCATAATACTTGGTAAGGGTGAAAGCAAGGCTGGAGGAGTACGATAATCGAGCTAAACTCAGGCAATAATGAAGGGAAAACAGATTGATTTTCGAGGTACCGAATAATCACCCTTTATAGATTCTTCTGATGTCCCCTAATGAGTTAATGTGGCATTGAATGAAATATCGTGGGACATAATACCTGATTTGTAGTAGGCCTAATCCTTCACCTTGTGAAGGATGGTGTCCCTGGAATTCGCTGTGGTTACTGTATCTACTTTGGCGATATAAACGAAGTCACCGGGAGAATAGGCAAGCAGAAATTATTGGCCTGGTATAAGGACATCACCATATAGGGTGATGGGTGTTGTTATATATTTAGCCATTTCGTTACCCGAAGGAATTGATGTTTAGGAGTGATTATTTGTTCAGTTTCCAGACCTGCACGTTCAGATTAGCGGCAATACTCACCCAGATTATGTATGGGATGAGAAGCCAGCCAGCTAAGGGGGATACGCCAAAGAATGTAATGATGTTAATTAGTATGGCTATCCAGAGTAGCAGAATCATCACC
Organism: Dehalococcoidia bacterium; assembly: GCA_036514775.1. Classification (GTDB taxonomy): domain Bacteria; phylum Chloroflexota; class Dehalococcoidia; order GIF9; family AB-539-J10; genus RBG-13-51-36. The sequence continues at coordinate 1,311 of DATBWO010000192.1, forward strand.
ATTCCACCAAAAAGGGACTTAAGCCCAAAAAAGATTACCGACCACAGGATGTTCAGAACCAGTTGAGCCCAAAATATTACAAAGGCTATTGTTACCCCTTCTTGACCCAATCCTTCCCGCCAGACTAAGAAAACGGCTATACCCATCAAAAGGTAAAGAGTGATCCAGATAGGTCCGAAGACTGAATTAGGTGGAGTAAAGGTTGGTTTCTTGAGTCCCGCATACCAAGTGGGAATTGCAGGGGTGGTGAAAATGGCACCGATGCCACCCGCGCCTTCGCAGGCGACTATACTTATGACCAGCTTAATTATGTCCATCCCACTCATGTCTTCAAACTCTCTCGAGAGCCAGTTCAATAAAGGCAGCACCCAACCACTATCAAGCTTAGCTAGTTCACACGGGGTTTGTCAAACATTCCATCTTTTCGTGCAACCAGGTGACATTGCACTTTCCATCGGATTGTTCACTCTGCAGTGGTATTCTGGGGCATAATACCTGATTTGTAGTAGGCCTGACTGGTCCCCGATTAAATCGGGGATTGGTATGGTGTCCCTGGCATTGTAGAATCCTCTCCCTCGACCTCTATGTCATTGCGAGGAGCGCTAGCGACGAAGCAATCTCCTCTCCCTCGACGGGAGTTCCCTCTCCACTTGCTGGAGAGGGTTAGGGTGAGGCAAGGTGAGGGTGATACCACCGCCAGGAGCCATGCCTGACGGTAACGGGCGAGTCCGGTGGGTGGACAGACGATACTTACAGCGCTCTGCACCCCCTCTCTGATTAATACCCTTCATCACCCAGTTTGTTGACTCCCCGCTGCAAATGCTATGATTGTCCTACAGAGGAGCCTAACGGTAAAGGAGACGCTAAACATGATGACAAATTATGAGCTTGAAGACCTGAGTGTGACATTGTGGCGCACGGTATACCAAACCTACACCCGGTTCAAGAATGGCATGGACCGAATACTTGCCGAGCAAGGGCTTACTATGGAGCAGTATTTAGTCCTTGTAACCATAAAATACCATGATGCGCCTATAAGAATCACTGATGTAGCCCGGTGGTTAGAACGTAGCACGAACAGCGTCACTATGATAGTTGACCGAATGGTCAAAGCTGGTCTGCTCAGAAGGGTAAGAGACAGGAGTGACCGCAGGACGGTAAATGTGTTTCTCACCAGCAAGGCAGAGAATATCCTTGAATCAGCAAATCCGGCAGCCTGGGAGTTTATGCAGCAGGGCATGTCACCACTATCATCTAAGGATAAGAATGCCTTTGCCAGCCTGCTCAAGATGATAAACCACAAGCTACTTGCGTATCTCAATCCCGGAGCAGACGTGGAGGGAATGCTCAAAAATGATTCCAAGCAGCAGGAGTATTTAATGAAACAGTGGCGCAAGCAACCGTGGCTTGCCACTCCCGAAGCTAAAAGAAGTTCAGGGAAGCCGCGACGCAAGCCCTAAACAGGCTGTAAAGTTCTGGCACTATCATGCTTAACCCCCATCCCTTCGCCGGCGAAATCAAACGCCATCCTGAAGTCGAAACGCTCCTGGTGACCAGAGATAACAAAAAAACGAGCTCCTACTGACCGGGTTAATAATATGGACAATTGTGACACATCTGGGACTCGGGAGTCGTGTTGAGCAGCCTTGCATGGCGGGGCTGCTGTAGAGTATGCTAAAGCACAGCAGGATTCTAATGTTTGGTATCACTAAAGATAGGGCACGATTACAGTCACGAGCTGAAGGGGCGAGAGTCATGGCCAGAAGGGCTAGGGTTACCTTTAATATCTTTTCTTCTATTTATATCCTGGGGACAGTCGGCGGATTGCTGATCTGTCTGCTTGAAGCAACCAGGAGAATAAGGTTCTATGGATACTCTCGATTGCCTCTCTGGGAAGGCAAACTAATTCTGGCATCGAACCATCCTGGGTGGCTGGATATAGTCCTGGTTCCCTTGCTTTACTTTCCATGGTGGTTCGGGGAGCTTCTCCAGAGAATAGGCAAAGTTCTGGTTGCACCATTGAAAATCCTGAAAAGGGAATCGGTACGGCGTACTTTTACCGAAGATTTCAAGCATATTCCAGCCAGCACGGCAGATGGGCATAACTTTCGCCATTTCAGGTGGGTCTTGGGTGGATGGAATATCTTCGTTAATAGGGGATCCGATGGAACTGGAGAAAGAGCCAGCGCCCTGAGGCAAGCGGTTGAAATTCTGGAAAACAACGGCAGAGTCGTTATATTCCCGGGAGGGGGCAGGGATTTCAAAGCCCGGAACAATGGAGATGGAATATATGACGCAGGGACTGGCAATCTCATTATCCGGAGACCGAGGGCTGGTATTGGTTGGATTGTCAACCAGACCGGAGCCAGCATAGTACCCATCCGCATAGACGGTACTGACAAAGTCTTACCCAATAGACCGAATGAGAAGCTGCCTCGCTTCTTAAGGTTTGAACGCTATCTTCCGCGAATATGGCGTCCGATTTGTATAAGAATTGGAGAACCGTTAAGGTTTCCTGCCGGCACCGATGAAGATACCATATTGCAAGGTTATATCCAGGCTCAGCGCAATCTATATTTAGAGGTGAACAAATCAAACGGCCAGCGTATTTGAGCATCGCTAAATAATAACGATGAACAGCAAGAAGTCCCAAAACGCTATTTTGTTGCGCGTTTGATGTGAACAGACACTCCTACATGAGTCGTAGCTGGCCAGACTCCGCCATTAACTGAGACCAAGGTACATCTTATTCTTCTCTAGAGGGCTCGAGATGTATTGACAGCAAAAACTTGACGGTGGCAGACTTAATGCTTGGAACTTGGAATAATTAATGAAGAACATAGCCATTACAGGCATCTCAGGATATATTGGTACTAGGCTCCTGTCCCAGCTTGACACTATCGATAGTATTCAGAAGATCATTGGAATTGATATTAAGCAACCAACATTCAGACCCCCAAAGCTTAAATTCTACCTTCAGGACGTACTCAAGCCGTTTAGTGACCTTTTTATTGAGAACGAAGTCGATACCGCTATACATTTAGCATTCGTATTAAAGCCCACTCGCGAAAGGACATCAGTTCAGAAAATCGATGTCGAAGGTACAATAAACTTCGTACGAGCATGCCGACAAGCCAAAGTTGGGCATGCCCTGTACCTGAGCAGTCATACCGTCTACGGCGCACATCATGATAACCCA
>DATBWO010000193.1:0-4539 GCA_036514775.1 Dehalococcoidia bacterium
AGGACCTGCCGGTACTTACAGAATTGATAGGATTCAAACCGATAAAGGTAACCATACTGCCGGAGGGCATCTTTGCCGGGTATAAAGCGCAACGACAATCAGAGGGCTCCGACCTGGCACACCTGAAGCCTCCTCATATCAACCCTTCAGAGAAAGTGCTTGCCTCATTGGGAGTTCAAGCAGGCGCTGTACCTGAACCCAGGGTTACGGTTAACGCTTAAACCAAGCTAAGGTCGCGGCAAAACTTGAATCTAATACGCCATAAAATATAGACGTAATCAGACACGAGAACCAGACCGTAGTAATTTAGTCCTAAGGAGTATTATATGCAAATTCTTTTTGTCTATCCGCAATATCCCAATACTTTCTGGAGTTTTAAATACGCTCTAAAATTAGTATCCAAGAAAGCTCTCTATCCGCCTTTAGGTCTGCTAACTGTCGCGGCGATGCTCCCGGGCGAGTGGGAGAAGAAGTTTATCGATATGAATGTGACCGCCCTGAGTGACGGTGACATTATGTGGGCTGATTATGTATTTATCAGCGCCATGGATGTGCAAATTAATTCGGCCAGGGAGGTTATTGCCAGGTGCAATCAACTTGGCGCCAAAATTGTGGCAGGTGGCCCACTCTTCACTACCAGACACGAGGAATTCAGCGGAGTGGACCATTTTGTGCTCGGCGAAGCCGAGGTTACCCTTGCACCTTTTCTCGCAGATTTAACGAAGGGTTGCGCCAAACCGATATATGCATCTGGCGAACGGCCGGAAATAAGCAATACCCCTCTTCCACTCTGGTCGCTAGTTGATATGAAACACTACGCATCCATGAACATCCAGTATTCCCGGGGTTGTCCATTTGACTGCGAGTTCTGTGATATTGTTTTCCTGTACGGTCATCTGCCCCGAACCAAGAGCAGCAAGCAGGTGGTCAGCGAGTTGGAGGCTATATATACTCGTGGCTGGCGGGGCCAGATATTGTTCGTTGATGATAACTTCATAGGCAACAAGGAAAAACTAAAGAAGGAAATATTACCGGCAATAATTAAGTGGTCAAAAGGGCGCAAATACCCATTTTACTTTATGACACAAGCTTCCATTAATCTTGCCGGCGACGAAGAGCTAATGCAATTGATGACTGAGGCAGGGTTTAACAAGGTATTTATCGGGATTGAAAGCCCTAACGAAGAAAGTCTCGAGGAATGTAATAAATTCAATAATACCCGTCGCGATTTAGTCGATTCGGTGAAGAGGATACAGAACCATGGTCTTGAAGTGCAGGGAGGTTTTATTGTCGGTTTTGACAGTGATCCGCCTTCTATCTTCGAGCAGCAAATTGATTTTGTTCAAAAAAGTGGGATTGTTACTGCCATGATTAATATACTAAATGCGCCCCATGGTACGAAGCTGTACCAGCGACTTAAAACAGAAAACCGGCTTCTCAGCGAGTCATCCGGGAACACTACTGATGGTTCCCTGAATTTTGTTCACAGGATGGATAGCGAGTCACTCATCAATGGTTACAGGCAGGTGTTAAATACCATCTATTCACCCATGTCTTATTATGAACGGGTTCACACGTTTTATGAGCAATATAGGCCGCAAATAAAAAGCACTCCAAAGATTCAGTTTATAAGTATTGTCTGGCTATTCAAATCACTCTGGTTTTTGGGTGTTGTTGAAAATGGCCGGAAGTATTTTTGGAAACTAATTATTTCGACCCTCATTAAGTATCCCCGTTTCTTGATGATGTCAATTCGCTTTTCTATCTATCGGCTGCATTTTTACAAACTAACACAAGAACTTTACGAGGTAGAGACTCATGCACCGGTGATTCAGTTGCCGGAAGAATTGCTGGAGAAAGCACACGTATAGGCGGGGAGTGTTAAAACTGTGTTTATGTCAAACATTCTTGGCAGTTGACATAATCTTCAACAAATAAGACTGGCTTCTGTATGTTAGCAATAATAACCTTCACCTCATCTTGACAACCTTCTCAGAGTATGGGTAAGCTTGTTAGTGATGAGGTTCTGTTAGATGGCCAATTATCTGGTACCTCTGCTGGCGGCGGCTATTTATCTTACAGTCCTCTTTGTAGTCGTCGCTAACCGTACGTGGCAGAAAGAGCACAAACTTTTTGTCATCTATCTGGTTGCCGCTTTTGTGTGGAGCTTCGATGACTTTCTCCTCCGCAGCCCGTTTCTTGAGGGACAAAAGCTCCTTTTGTTTAGAATCGTTGTCTTTGCGACTTTGTGGTGGGTAGCGCAGTTATACCATTTTGTTAGGACTTTCCTTCATTTGCCTGGGGGTTGGGGAACGAAGTTTGGCTACGCTTCACTAGCGGCATTTAGCGCTGTAGTTATCTTAGGCTATGCCCCGCGGAGTATCACCTATAGCAATGGTTCAGTCAGCCCGGAACCAGGCTGGTGGCTTATTCTATATGTAGGTCCCCTAATCACACTCGCAACGCTGGCCGTGTACTCATTAGTCCAAAGACTCAGGATTTTGACCGATTCCAAAGAGCGCAACAAAGTAGCCTATCTTATTAGCGCCATATCTGTGCTGGTTTTATTCGGGCTTCCCGTAATCATATTTACCTCTCTGGCTCATGAATTTCCGGTGAGCCACATTGGCGGCCTTTTGGCCGCCTGTATTCTAGCTTATGCCATAATAAAACACGATTTAGTAAGCATCAATTCAGTTCTCCGCCTCGGTATGGGTTGGGCAAGTTTGTTTGTTCTAGGTACGGGCACTTACGCTATTACTCTCTACTTTCTTCACTTTCTGCTCAACTTCGAGTTAAGTCCTTTCACTCTGGTCGTGGCTACGCTGGTGTCGGCAGCGGCATCATTATTTGTTTACCGGCTGCGCCACGTCTTCTTGGAAATGGTAGACCAGTTGTTTTACAGGGGAACCTACTCCTACCGCCAGGATATGCTCAGCTTTAATATTAAAATGGGCAACATAATAAATTTAAGTGAACTGGCAGGTGAGATGCTGCCCACAATATTTAGAGCTCTGCGCGCCTCACGAGCTTTGCTTTTATTCGAAGAAAGTGGCAGTGGTGATTTCACCACTCAATTTGCCTATCCAAAAATAGAAGGTAAATCCAGTGATGAACCTGAATTTAGCCGTGACAGCCCGATTGTGACCTGGCTGGAGAAAGAAGCCAACCCTCTCGACCTGAAACAGATCGATTTGATTCCACAGATGAAGGCGCTATGGGAGACAGAAAAGGATAGGCTGGCTGCCTTCAATTTAGAATTCCTCTGTCCAATCAAAAGCCGGGGCAAGCTAATTGGCATCCTGGCCTTGGGCAAAAAGCTGTCAAACACCGCTTACTCTCAAGAAGACCTGGAGACAATAATTAGCATGGCTAGCCAGGCTGGCATTATGATAGAGAATGCCATGATGTTCGACATACTAAAAAAACAGCAGGCTCAAGTGCAGCAAATCCTGGCACAGGCCGTCCTTGCCCAGGAGGAAGAGCGACAGCGGATTTCCATCGACCTCCACGATAGTGTTGCCCAATGGCTGGCCGGTGCTTCATATCGTGTCCAGACTGCCGATGCCCTTCTTTCCAGAAACAGCAGCACTGAAGTGAGAGCCGAACTGGCTAACGTAGAAGAAACAATCGATAAGAGTCTCAAAGAGCTGAGACGGGTAGTCATCGGTCTCCGTCCACCCGCTCTGGATGAACTTGGGCTTAACCACGCCCTAAGGCAAAGTTTGGAAGATTTAAAATCTGATGGCCTGATTTGTAAATTCAACGAATCAGGGACAAAAACCCGCCTCTCATCAAGCGTAGAAATAGCCGTTTACCGTTTGGTTCAGGAAGCCCTAAATAATATCCGGAAGCACGCTCACGCCACCAAGGTGACCCTCCGCGTACAGTTTCGGGAAGACACGTTCCTCGTTGAGATTCGTGATAATGGCAAGGGTTTTGACCTTTCCCAAACGTTGGATAGCGCCATAGCTGTAGGACACATGGGCTTACTGGGAATGAAGCAAAGAGCCGAGATGCTGGGTGGGAACATTAAGATAAAAACAGGGGTGGGGGCAGGGACTACGCTAACCTTGAGCCTACCCATTCAACTGCAGGAAGAGGAGGGATAAATGGACACAATTCGGATACTGATAATCGATGACATGCAGGTCGTGCGGGAGGGACTACGCCGAATGCTGGAACTCGAAGACGATTTCAAGGTGGTCGGCGAAGCCGCCAATGCTAAAGAAGCGCTCACCCAGGTAGAGTCGCTCTCTCCGGAAGTAATCCTGATGGACATTAAAATGCCCGGAGTAGATGGAATCAGCCTTACCCGCGAGATAAAGGAGAAACACCCTAACAGTAATATAATTATGTTGACCCTCTACGATGAGTATCTGACCAAAGCCATCGAAGCCGGGGCAAAAGGCTACCTCCTTAAAGATATCCACCGTGATGAGCTACTCAAAGCTATTCGTGAGGTTCACGAAGGCCGCTCGCCATTCAACCTCTCCCTGAGTCCAGAGCAGCTAGCTGGGTTAGTCGCTTCACCTGATA
>DATBWO010000194.1:0-4655 GCA_036514775.1 Dehalococcoidia bacterium
TATCCCGACTTGTCGGGACAATGGGCTTTCTTTTAAAGAAGTAAAAGCTGGCTGGCTTTCTCATCCCGGTAACTCCTCACGGTAACTTAGTATCACTACTAACCATACCATGAGTGTTACCCATGTATCTCAGCCTCCGCAGATTTCATAAGTACTAATGCTTCATTATTTTATCACTCTTAAACGTCCTGTGAAAATGCCGCATGCGAGTGTTTAGTTGTGGATTTGCAGAAAGTCCGTGGCTAGATTTAAGGCCTGGGCAGGGAAGCTTCCCATCATTTTTGCTTGGTATATTTCCATTAAATTAGACCCTGCGTTGTCCTCCAAGGTCTAGTCTCTATCGCCCTTTGGGGCTTTCTCCCCTCAATGTTATAATAGTCCCTGAGTCCCCATGGATATCTTAGCCACGCTTAATCCTGCCCAGAGAGAAGCTGTGGAGGCCATCAAAGGGCCTGTACTTATCCTGGCTGGACCCGGCAGCGGCAAGACTAGAGTGATTACCCACCGGGTCGCTTATTTGATTAAAACCTGCGGCGTTAGCCCCCACAACATCATGGCGGTTACCTTTACCAACAAAGCCGCCCGAGAAATGAGAGAGAGGTTGGAACAACTACTGGGGCAGGCGGCAGAAGTTTTAACTTTAGGTACCTTCCATGCCATCTGTGCTCGAATTCTCCGCCGTGAGGGTAAACCCATCGGGCTGGATTCAAGCTTTGTTATCTACGATGAAGATGACCAGTTAAGGTTAATGAAACAAGCCCTGGAAGAACTCAATCTCGACCCCAAGCAGTATGTCCCTCAGGCTCTACGCTCAGCTATCGGCGCTGCCAAGAGCCGCCTCATCAATCATGAGGAATATGCCCGGCAGGTTAACAGCTATTTTGAGGAGATAGTTCACAGAGTTTATCAGCGCTATCAACAATTGCTCAGCCAGGGTCGGGCGGTGGATTTCGACGACCTGCTGATGAATACAGTGCAGTTGTTCCAGGATCATCCTCAAATCCTCAATAGATACCAGTCGAAGTATGTTCACATTTTGGTTGACGAATTTCAGGACACCAACATCGCTCAGTATGAACTGATGAGGCAGCTGGCAGGAAAATACCGGAATCTGTGCGTGGTCGGCGACCCCGACCAATCTATTTATTCCTGGAGATTTGCTGATTTACGTAACATCCTGAGCTTTGAGAAGGATTACCCCGAAGCCAAAGTGGTGTTTTTGGAGCAGAATTACCGCTCCACCAAGACGATTTTAGAGGTAGCTTCAGACGTCATCTCGGCCAATGTGCTGCGCAAGCCTAAAAAGCTATGGACGGGAAACGAAGACGGAGCCCCGGTAACCATTATCGAAGGTTATAATGCCGAGGAAGAAGCTCAATCCGTGGTCAACGAGATTGAGAAGCTCATCAGCCAGGAGCAAATATCCCTCAAAGATTGCGCCGTCATGTATCGGGTTAATGCCCAATCACGGGCACTGGAGGAGACTTTCCTGAGGTATGGAGTATCTTATAAGCTTGTTGGTGGCACGCGCTTCTACCAGAGGCAAGAGGTTAAAGATATTATCGCTTACCTCAGACTTATTCACAACCCCCAGGATAATGTCAGTTTGACTCGAATCATAAATGTTCCCGTAAGGGGCATCGGGCAGCGTACCTTGAGCCATCTTCAAGATTGGGCAAAGGCTCACGATACCTCCCTTTTCGAGGCCCTGAAACAGGTGAGTCATCCCGATTCTGTCGGGACGAAGCAATCCCTTCCTTCACGCATCATTCAAACTCTGGCAGGATTTGCTGCTCTCATGGCTACACTCACTGTTCAGAGCCATGAGCTGAGCCTTTCTGGTCTAGTGGATGAGATATTGGAGCACACCAGATATAAAGAATATATTCTAGCCAAGGAAGATGGGGAAGATAGGTGGGAGAACATAATGGAGCTGCGCAGTGTTGCCAGTGAATATAATGAACTCGCCACTGAAGAGGCCTTAACCGCATTTTTAGAAAAAGTAAGCCTGGTATCGGATATAGATGAACTGGATGAAAAAGCTGACGCTGTGACTCTGATCACCTTGCATCAAGCTAAAGGATTGGAGTTCCCCGCAGTTTTTATTGTTGGTCTGGAGGAAGGGATTCTCCCACACAGGAGATCTTTTGACGACCCTGAAGAAATGGAAGAAGAGCGTCGCCTTTGCTACGTGGGAATAACCAGAGCTAAGAAGCGACTCTACCTTCTACGCAGTTACCGTCGCAGCTTATTCGGCGGCAGCACGGCAAACCCACCGTCCCGCTTTCTCCAGGACATCTCACCCCACCTGATAAGACCAAGAGGATTATGGGAGGAGAGCCCGACTCCTGTAGCTAGTCCCGATTTTAATCGGGACTCCCGGACTTCATCTCAGCCTTCTAGCACTCTGACGCTAAAGGTCGGTGACCATGTCCGCCACAGCAAATTTGGCCCCGGCATAGTGATGAATTGCAATCCTACCAGGGATGACCAGGAGCTGACCGTAGCCTTCGAAGAGGCGGGGGTTAAGAAGCTCCTGGCCAGCCTGGCGCCCCTGGAAAAAATCGAGAAAGATTTCGATTTTCCCTCATAAACTATTGACAAAATACACGAAAACGTGTAGAATTGTTTATAAAAGGAAGCCAAAGAAGCAAAGTGCTAGAAGTAATTACGAAGCAGACTGATTTTTATAACCTTAGAGTTGAGGATCATAGTTGGGATTACCAAGGTGAGGCTACTAAACGATATACTCACGGTTTTCACTCCTACCCTGCAATGATGATACCTCAAGTAGCATCTAGGCTCATCACTCAATACAGCGAAGAAGGCGATACCTTGCTTGACCCATTTTGTGGCTCTGGAAGTGTCCTTGTAGAAGCAGAAATTACCAAACGCTATTCTATTGGAATCGACTTAAACCCACTAGCAATTCTAATAGCAAGAGCGAAAACAATTCCTATTAACTCTTCTATTTTATATAAAGAATATTACAGGTTAGTTGGGCGGATTCAGGAATTATCAGATAATGAAATCGCTCTACCTCATTTTTTTAACCTTGGGTTTTGGTTCAAAGAGGATGTCATCAAGTGCTTGGGCAAGATTAAGGCTGCTATTGATGAAATCAGCGATGTGAAGGTAAAAGAATTCCTCCAAGTTGCCTTTAGTGAGGCAATAAGATTATCGTCTAATTCTAGGGCTCACGAATTTAAGTTATTTCGTTATCCACGAGAGAAGCTAGAAAACTATTATCCTAATGCATTTCGTGTATTCAAAGAGCGAGCCGAAATGAATATTCAACGAATGGAGGAGTTCTACAAAGCTTGTCCAGCGAACGTTTGGTGCAAGATTATACAAGGCGATTCAACTGAATCTCTGGGAGTTATAGAGCCCGGTACCGTAGATATTATCGTCACCTCTCCTCCATATGGTGATAGTCGAACTACAGTAGCTTACGGTCAATTTTCTCGCTTATCTTCCCAATGGCTAGGACTTTTGCCTGAAAAAGCACCTGATATTGATAAAGAGATGCTAGGAGGCAATCTCGCTAAGGACAAAGATGTTAAGCTACCTTCACCTACACTTAACAAAACCGTAAATCTTGTTGCTGAAAGGCATGAGAAAAGAGCAAAACAAATCCTAGCTTTTTACGCCGACCTTTCTAAATGTCTCAAAAATATGGCTAGTTATTTAAGAACTGGGGGGCACGCTTGCATTGTAATTGGAAATCGACGAGTAACAGGTATCCAGCTTCCTACTGATATAGTGGTTTGCGAACTTGGTCAGTCATTTAGTTTACACCCTCAACAGATCATTATCCGTAATATCCCAAGTAAAACGATGCCCTTAAGAAATAGCCCATCAAATATTCGAGGGGTCGTTGAAGATACAATGCGTAAGGAATATATCGTCATACTTAAAAAGCTAGAACCCACTAATAATCTTATTGAATAAAAGCTATATGCAACAAAGAAATGAATTTATTCGCCTGCGTCGACAAAAAATGCCGAGGGGCGATATATTAGCTAAACAAGCTCAAGATAATTTGAGAGAACTCTATGAGACAAATGGTATAGATCTGTCTAACCCCCAATATGTTAAGAGCCACTGCGATGAAATCATTGAGGAACTCTTAAAGAGAGAGTTTGAACTTTATGAGCACAAAGAGCAAGAAGTTAACGTCGACTTGTTATGGCAAATTGTAGAAAGTTCTCTGCCATCTTCAAAATACCTTACAAGAGGTCAATTGGAACAGCTCATAAAAGACAAATTTAATGAATTTCAAGATTTTTACAAATCAATCTTGCAGTCAAGGAGATCGCGTGCTGGTGGTTCACTCCAAAACCACGTTGCTTACCTTTTTAGGGTACTATCATATCCATTTGAAGTGCAGCAGGTAATCAATGGTACACCCGATTTTATTCTTCCTAATGCTTTACTATACAGCCAGAATCCGGGAGAATGCATTTTGGTTACAGCCAAAAGGACTTTAAGAGAGCGCTGGAGGCAAATTATCACCGAAGGTTTTCGGAGTCCACAGTATTTCCTCATTACTATCGATGAAAAGCAAACTGGACATAATCTAAGAGAGATGGCAGGACACAGGATATACTTGGTTGTCCCAGAACGCTTAAAACTGGGCATACAGGATTACAGGA
>DATBWO010000195.1:0-4722 GCA_036514775.1 Dehalococcoidia bacterium
GGACCATCATTATTAATAACAAAATCGGCAGATTTGATTTTCTTCTCAAGGGGAAGTTGGGATTTTATCCTGCTTCGGGCATCCTTCCGATTCATCCCTTTCTCTTCTAATCGTCTTAATTGAGTTTGTTCACTGGCAGAAACAACGATTATTTTATCCACATATATAGGGCGGGTAAGCTCAAGCAGTAACGGAATGTCCTTAATAATTAGAGCATCGGGGTCAAGGCTTTTGATTTCATCGGTAATTCTTGCATCTTCCTTAAACACCTCAGGATGAACTATCTGATTTAGCTGTGCCACCTTTTCTTTGTCAGAAAATACTATCTCAGCCAGCTTCTGTCGATTGATGGTAAGATCAGCATTCAAAATACCTTTCCCAAAATACTCTACTATTCCTTTCCAAGCCTTTGAGTGAGGACTGGTTACTTTCCGAGCCAGTTCATCCCAATCAATTATATAAGCCCCCAGTTCTCTAAAAAAATTGGTTACCGTGCTTTTGCCCGTGCCCACACTTCCTGTCAGACCAACAATAACCATTTGTTCCTTCTTTTTGTCTCTTTATTCTGCCACCCGTTTAGTAATGATTATGCTTTTATGAAATAAAGGCAATCTAGTTTCTAGTCTCACGCACTAAAGCCACAGCCTGAGCAGCCATTCCCTCTCCTCTGCCGATGAAGCCCAAACCGTTGGTGGTGGTGGCTTTGATCGTCACCTGCGTTGAATCTACACCTAAGGCCTGACCTATGCGTTTTCGCATCTCGGGGATGAAAGAGGAAAGCCTCGGGCTTTGAGCTATGATGGTAACATCGATGTTGACTACTTTGAGTCCTCTGGCTTTAAGCAGTTCTCTGGTCTTGCTTAACAAAACCAGGCTGGAAATATCTTTATATTCCGGTTCCTGAGAAGGAAATAAGGTGCCAATGTCGCCCAAATCAGCAGCGCCACATAAAGCATCTATTATGGCGTGCGTTGCCACGTCAGCGTCACTCCAACCCGACAAGCCTTTGTTATAAGGGATATCAACGCCTCCCAAAATTAGCCTGCGCCCGGAAACCAGAGGATGGCTATCCCAGCCAATACCAATCCTTAATTCTTCTGTTTCCATTCTCCTGCGATGATACGTGCTAACGCTAAATCCTGAGGTGTGGTTACCTTTATATTTTTATAATCGCCCATATAGAGCTTCACCTTATATCCCAAACGTTCCACAGCAGTGGCATCATCGGTAACCTCTGCTGTGAGGTTATCATAAGCCCTGGTTATCACATCAAATCTAAATATCTGCGGGGTTTGCGCCGCCCATAACCTGTCGCGCTGAAGCGTTTCCCCAATCAATCTCTCATCAGCAGCAAGCTTGATAGTATCTTTAACTGGTACTGCCGCTACAGCAGCTCCAGTTTTCCTCGCCTCCTTAAGGCCATTCTCAATCAAATCTGGAGTCAAGAAAGGCCGAGCTCCATCATGAATCATAACCAAATCACAATCCCTCATCTGCCTTAGCCCTTCCCTAACCGAATCCTGTCGCCGTGCGCCACCCGTGCATAAAGTAACTTTAAACCAGCCCCTCTCTTTCTTCAATTTCTGCCCCCGCACCAAATCCTTATCATTCAATACCAGGATTATCTGCTGAACCAAGCTGTATCCCTGACAAGTATCCACGGACCAAGCCAGCAAAGGTTTTCCTCTTAGAGGAGCAAAGAGCTTGTTTATACCCACCATCCGCTGGCTAGTCCCGGCAGCGACTATAACCACGCCTAACTTACTACCCTTATTCTTGCCCTGTATTTTCGCCCTTGGCACTTTCCTTCTTACCTTCCCTTGTAAGTCCCAGCCTCAGAGCTTCAGCCAACGAGCCAACCTCGATTAGTTGAATGTCCGTAGAGTGGAAGGATTTCTTCACTTCGCTGGCAATAGTAGGAGGAAGTCTAGGCATAAGGCAGGATTTAAAGCCCAACCTGACGGCCTCAGCAATTCTTCTCTCTACGTGCGATACCCCTCTAAGCTCTCCATTCAACCCCACCTCTCCTAACGCCACCAAACCTGAAATTGGCTTGGCATCACGAAAACTGGAAGCAATGGCTGAGGCGATTCCCAAATCAACCGCTGGCTCATTGACCCTTAAGCCACCAGTAACGTTGACTATAATATCCTGGTTGAAAAGCTTTAATCCCGCACGTTTAGTAAGCACAGCAATTATTAACAGCAGTCGATTAAAATCAACGCCGTTAGCGATGCGCCTTGGTGGAGTAAAATTATTAGGAGTAGTCAAAGCCTGAATCTCTACCAACAAAGGGCGATTCCCTTCGAGAGTGGGCACCACAACTGAGCCCATAGTTCCATCTTTGTATGCAGATAAGAAAACTTGAGAGGGATTATTTACCTCTATTAGTCCCCTATCGCTCATCTCAAATATTCCTACCTCGTGAGTGGAACCGAAACGATTTTTTACGCTGCGCAGCACCCGGTAACTACTAAATGGTTCGCCTTCGAAGTAAAGCACCACGTCAACGATATGTTCCAGCGTTCCTGGACCGGCAATAGCCCCTTCTTTAGTCACATGCCCGGTGATTAACAGGGGCACATTTTTTTGCTTCGCCCACCTCTCCAACCTCCAAGTGCATTCCCGCACCTGGGAAATACTGCCCGGCATCCCGGCTACATCCTCTAAATACATAGTCTGAATGGAATCGATAATCGCCAATTGGGGAGAAAGTTCTTCCAGACATTCTAATACGGCAGCTAAATCGGGCTCAGAGAGAAAGTATATCCCTTTGCCCCCTATACCGAGGCGCTCACTTCTAAGTTTAACCTGATTAATAGATTCCTCACCGGAGATATAGGCGACAACTTTATTATTCTCAGCCATCGTCGCCGAAATCTGGAGTAAAAGCGTAGACTTGCCTATTCCCGGCTCCCCACCAACAAGCACCAGAGAGCCTGGCACTAAACCACCTCCCAGAACTCGATTCACCTCAGCAAAACCAAGCCGAAAGCGAGGGAAGTCACCCTTCTCTACTTGGGAAAGTTCCTGGGGTTTATTTCCGCTAGAGTAAGGCCGGCTGGGAGCGCGGGATAAAGTGACCTTGGTTTCTACGAAGCTATTCCAGGCCTGACAATCAGGACAGCGTCCTAACCACTTAGGACTTTCCCTGCCACATTGTTGACAAACGAAAACATTTTTGAATTGGGATTTGCCCTGACTGTTAGATTTCAAGTCTGCTGGCCAAGATACTTAATACTCGATAACGGCTATCTTTTCCCCGGTCTTAACTACCTGCCCTGGTGAAACTGCCACCTCTATAACTGAGGCTTTTACTGGAGATAATATAGGATTTTCCATCTTCATAGCTTCTATGATGCAAATCACCCCACCCTCCTCAACTGTATTACCCACGGTTACCCCAACACGTACTATTTTTCCAGGTAGTGGTGCTTCGATTACTTCTCGAGCCATATTTATGCAGTCTCCTTAACCAAGGGCTTTATTACAATTTTCTCATCGACACAATCCACAACCACCGTGTCTCCAGGCAGGAATTCACCACGCAGCAAAGCCTCGGAGAGTGGATCCTCAACCAAAGTCTGGATGGTGCGACGCAAGGGGCGGGCTCCAAAATCAGGGTCATAACCCTTCTTGCCTAGAAAATCCCTGGCTTCATCAGTTACTTCCAAAGTGACATTCTTCTCGGCGAGGGAAGCGATAACCTGTTTAAGCATCAGGTCAACAATCTGGCGGATATGCTCTTCGCTTAGAGCATGGAACACAACCGTGGCGTCAATGCGGTTGCGGAACTCGGGCCGAGATCTTTTCTTCCACTCGTCAAGCACTTGTTCCTTCATTTTTTCGTACTCCACCCGCTGTTGTCCTTCGCCCTCGATATGAGCAGCGAAACCGAGGGTCATATGACGCTTAATAAGCTCGGCACCGACATTACTGGTCATGACTATGATGCTATTACGAAAATCAACCCTTCGCCCTTTGGCATCGGTCAAATGACCATCATCGAAAATCTGGAGCAGGATATTAAATACATTAGGATGCGCCTTTTCAATCTCATCGAGAAGAATAGCACAATAGGACTTCCGCCTTACTGCCTCAGTTAATTGACCACCTTCCTCATAACCAATATAACCCGGTGGTGCTCCAACCAAGCGAGCTACATTGTGAGGCTCCATAAACTCCGACATGTCAAGCCTGACCAAAGCATCTTCGCTACCAAACATGAACTCGGCCAAGGCCCTTACCAATTCAGTTTTACCCACTCCGGTGGGGCCCAAAAAGATGAAGGCACCAATGGGACGCCTCGGGTCTTTTAACCCAGCTCGAGCCCTCCTTACTGCTTTAGCCACCGTATTTATGGCCTCATCCTGGCCAATGATACGGTGATGTAGAGCCTCCTCCATCTGTAGAAGGCGGCTGGTTTCATCGATAGTCAACTTTACCACAGGTATGCCCGTCCACATGCTGGCTACCTCGGCAATATCCTCTGATGTAACTACAGGCCGGCCTTGTTCCTGCTTAACTTTCCACTCCTTCTTCATGGTCTCGATTTTCTCCGTTAGCTGAAGCTCACGATCACGCAACTCACTAGAATACTCATACTGTTGAGTTGCGACAGCCGATTCTTTTTCCTTGCGTACACTTTCCAAAGCCCGCCTTGCCTCAGATAAGCCAATGGGAGCACTGCCCCGCTTAATACGTACTCGGGAACCAGCTTCA
>DATBWO010000196.1:0-3682 GCA_036514775.1 Dehalococcoidia bacterium
TGCCAATCTCGCTTTCACAGAAAGCGATTCCCTCGTGAGACGTACCCTCGTCGATGCTTGCCGCTTTGCTATTAAGGTTTTTAGCACAACTCTCGAGAGATTGGGCATCCGCTTGATTTCCGAAGGCCATATCCATTTGTACCCTGTGCCTCATCGGTACCTCCATTTTGTCGCCAGGTAGTTGTGCCGGACTTCCTGTGGCGTTAAAGCCCTATTATAAATCCTCACTTCACCGATTATCCCGCTGAATGGGTTACTTGTTGACTGATACCGCCCGATATATAGCGCATTTCCAGACTCGTTGAGCGCCCCGGTTGCTGTTTGTGTCACAAGCTGAGAAGAGTCCACATAAGCCGTTACGCTATCGCCGATTTTGGTAAAAGCGATATGATACGCTGTGGAGGCTTTAAAGAACCCGACGCCCATATCCCATGTCAAGAGTTGAAGGGCTGCCCCGTCCGCATATTTCCAAAATAGATCCTTGGCGGAGCCAATATAAGACCGCCAGAAGCCCATAGTGCCGTCGGCCTGCGTTCTCTTATTGAGCAACGTATTGTACCAGGTTGCGCCGCCGAAAACAATCCATTGCTCCTCTGTCCTGTTAGTCAGATTGAGGGAGGCAGCCGATGGAACTCTGATATAGTCATCCACCCCATCAAAACTTCTGCCCTGTCTTCCATATGCAGTTCCAGTAATAGTACCATGATTCTGGTATCTTGACCTATCCCACGCATAAGTTAGGTTAGGTGGGTAATCAGAAAGCCTCATATTCAAGACACAAGATTCCCACAAATCAGAGTCAGGTGTCCACAGGCTATCTTCTTCATAAGCGTGAACGCCCAAGCCCATCTGGTGATAAACTTTAGCTAAATGCTGGTTAGGAACTATAATCTTTGGCTCTGTGAGAATCATGTTAACTCACCGTTATGGCTGCACAACGCCAGACTATTGCTCTGTTAGTCGTTCCCTTCGTGTTGTTGCAGACCACTCTCAACCTAGTAATAGCATCCACGTCAATCACTACGACAAAGTGCTCACCCTGCGTATTGTGGGTATTATCAGCCTGCGCATTGGTTAGCCCGCTCTCCAATGTGACACTTTCTGAACCACCAGTAGTAACCCTAGCAATAACATTAGCCCATTCAGAATTAGCCAGGGTAGTATTCTTAAAGAAGATAATATCCCCCACAGCGGGGACTGTAGCACCGCACTCAATGACTGTCTGACCAACAGCTTCATCATTATCTAGTGTTATGACAGTCGGAGCGGTTATCGCTGCCGTGAAAGAAGCCAACGCCCGCCAAGTATCATTCCCCGTAGCCTTCTCTGATACCTGCACTACATATTCAGTTCCTTGCCCCACACTGGCATTGGCGTTATCTTTGGCGTGGTCAATGAAGATAGTAGCCTTTCTAACCGTATTAAGGACTAAAGCGGATGAGACACTTTGCACATCTGCGGCTACTTCGGTGATAGCTTTGAGTTCTGTTTGAATCGTTTTGGGGAAAACTACTGTCATATTCAACCTCCATTATTTAGCGGGATGGTGGCAGGTGTCTATTCCACCTAACCCCGCAAGGACTATCCCCTGCAGTGTCTTATCGTCATTGGTTTATGCCCTTCTCCACTGGGCGTTTTCGCCACCACTTTTATTTAGTCTCTACAAACTTCCCGTATAGAGTCATATGTGGAAATTCTAGCCGCTCCTCTTTGTCAAGTTGTTTCAGGAATTTGCCTACCTTAGCTTTCAAGCCATCGGATACAGGTATGTCCCGTTCCTGCACAATAAGTGAGCCATCTTCTTTGGCTACCTTCCACTTGACCTGAGTCCCGTCTTGCTCAAATTGAAGGTCGCTTTCCTCTTGTTCGGTAAACAATCCTTCTAGAAGTTCCCTTGCCTCTTTCATGTGGGCATAGTTCCAGCCTTGAATTTGAGGCACAATGTTTCTTAGAAGCAATCTTTCAAATGTGTTTAGAATCACTCTTATCTTCTCCTTTAAGAATCGGTTACGGTCTTTTCAGCCGAACCATTATAGAAATGCAATTTACTGTCTGTAGTATCAAGCCACAAATCACCCGCCGTTGTTGAGCCTGAGGCTTTGACGGGGATGACTAATTTGGATGTGGTGCTCATGGTAAGATTAGCACCAGCGGAGAATTCAAGCGCGTCATCACTCTCATCCCAAAGTAAATACGCACCAGAAGTAGCGCCAAAGAACTTAACATCATGTCCCGTATCATCAACCCCAACAGTTAGTGCCCCTATCATGGTTGTAGCTATACCTGTCAGCGTAAAGGTCGCAGCCCCAGTGTCTATGATTGCCGACAGTGAACCAGTTCCATAGAACTGGAAGTCAACATCCTGGGCAGTCCCGCCGACTTTGACGGCAGCCGTGCCTACGGTAAAGACATCGCCTGTAGCGGTTCTACCTACAGCCTTCTCATAAAAGACTAGCGAACCGCTAGCGAATACTGAATTGATTCCATAAACACCAACACCTTTTGTGCTCATTTTAACCTCCTCAAAGGATTCTGGGTTATTCCAAGATTATTTATTTATTGGTCTGACCCACCCGCATTGACACCTGATTTCTAGCATCCTGCGCCCGCAACCCTTGCAGATATTGCTATCGGCTTTAACCATTGTGTCAATAGGCGGTGAGGTGAGTGCCTTCTCTACGGGGGGAGGCGGGGCGGGAACTTCCCGCCTCGTATATTTTCTTTTATGACGCTTCTCTGCCATGATTCTCCTTTAGGTTAATGCACTAGCGTTTGTCTCTTGGGGATACTTCGGCCAGCACATCGCCCAGATTGTAACATATGCGTCCGCAGACCCAGGGTCGGTAAAGGTCAAACCAAGATATGGCTTGGCTGCTGTAGTTAGTTCCTGTGATTCAACAGACACGATATATGTCTTATTGTCGTTGGTATTCAGAATGTCGAAGCCAGTCGCAGCCACGATAGCAACCACATCGCCCATCGTATCCGTCCCGCCCGCAGCACTTATCCTGTAATGTGCGTTGACAGTAGCCGTTGAGGTAGCTGTGGTAGCGGTGGACTGGACTACAGTAACCGTAAAGTCCGCCGTAGCCAATGCCTCGCATTTGATGTAAAACTCTACCTTCTCGTAGAGCTTCATATTGATACAGGGAGTCGAAAAGGTTGCCGTTTTCTGGGCATAGTCCACTAGAGGGACATAGTGGATGTATTGGTCAAGATTTTTATTAGCCATTTTATTCCTCCGTTATTAAAGTTTTGTTACTTAGCGAGTTTCGTTATTAAACAAAGCCGACATTTTGTTTAATAAGGGTGAGGGGATTGAAAGCCGAATCTACTCAGTATTAATACTGAATTACCCTCCCCATCAAGACTAGGTGCGTGTAGAATTCAAAACAATGAAAGGCGACTGCGTGTTGCCAGTCCCCTTATATGGGGTTAGAACAGTTTTCCACAGGGGCTGTCCGTCACAGCGGTAGGTGAACCTGAACGCCGTTTCGTCTGTGGTGAATTTGACGTGTATAGATGAGGCTGACTGTAGGCTACCCTTATCAATCATCAGGTATTGACTGAGGTCGGCAAGGATTATATCGCCGGCAGTTCCGAGAGTGGCCGCCTGCTCGCAAGGGATAACTGGTTTACCGAACAGCGTGCCATAAGGGGCACTAGAAAGTCCTCCAGCAGG
>DATBWO010000197.1:0-3589 GCA_036514775.1 Dehalococcoidia bacterium
AGTATGGCATAGCTGCCATTCCCACTATGATTGTATTTAAAGGTGGTCAGCCTGTTCAGCAAATTATCGGCTACAAGCCTAAGAAGGAACTCAAAAAGGTACTAGACGGAGTCCTTGAGGAGTAAATTATACGCTAAATCCACCCACGAAAATCGCAAGATTTTCGTGGGAACCCGGTGAATCTAAAATCAAGTCGCTCGAAGCCTGAAAAAGTCGCGGGACTTACGGAGTTGGTTTAGCTAATAAAGAAGTCGCGGATGAAATCAAATTCCGCAGGCAGAAGCGCTAATAACAAAGGAAATCGCTCCATCAAGAATCTGGCTAGTCCCGATTGGCTAATAGTTGTCTCCGCGCCCGGGTAATACTTACCGACAATAGCGAGAACGGCAGCACATAACAGGCCTCCTATAACGACGCCGAGGACACAGCCTATAAGCCTATCAAGCCAACCAAGCGCAGCGAAGTGAACCAGCTTGGCTATGAAGTGACCAACCACACTAGCTACGACTAAAGTAGCTAACAGGATGATGGCGTAAGCCGCTATGTTAGCCCAGGTAGCCCCGGCCGGAGAAAGCCGTGCCGCAAGCTCGTCATAATAACGCCCGGCTAAAACTATGCCCCCTATTAACCCGGCAATGCCAAATACCGTCCTGATTATTCCTTGCCGCAAGCCCACAAAACCCAATAAAACTGCCACCACTATTATGACTATGTCTAACCAATTCATTGCTTACCTCTCCAATCCTTTATTTTATCATAAAATAACTACATGTTCGCTCAATATTCTTTCCCAGCTCATAATGCTTAAGTATAGGAATAATTTTACTCTTTATTTCAGCAATTTGTCTCTGTGAAATCGTCTGTTCACCCCAGATGAGCAATTGACCACAGTGCCGCAGGCGCGCAGCGAGGTACGCTCTGTCAAAGGAAGAAAAGTAATCTTGTTTGATATCTGGCGTGTTTGTTTATCGTTGCGTGGGCTCATAGATTTTCAATCCGGCTATCCAGGTTTCTCTCCATTCGATCCTCTTAACAATGATTTTCAGCAGGCAAAAATCATCGGAGTCTGGACCATTGGGGAAATGTTCGTATAAATCGAAGTTGGCCAGCTTCCACACTCTGTTTCTCTCTTTTATATCCGGGATTATCCAGGCTTCACCGATGACGGTGGCGGCCTTATCTCCGTTAGGCTGTTCCACAAAAGAAAGACAAATCTTAGGATTCTGCCGTATTTGTTTTACCTTTCTGGAAGTGGCACCGGTTGTTACCCAGATAGACATATCGTCTTCGACTATGGGTGATACTGTACGGACTCTTGGTTGGTCACCATCGCAGGTGGCGAGATACGCGTGGAGAGAATTGTCCTTCATTATGGACACAATTTTCTGTTCATCAGATTGATTCATGTTGTTGCCTCCTTTCTTTTGACACTTTGCCGGTCGCATTGTGAATCGCATTTATAGCTCAAGAGAAGATGTATTCCTGTTAGCATTTCCACCACTCCGACAAACTCAATTATATATCGACAATTTCCTGTGACTCAAGTATATACAGCCTCCCTTTTGCCTCCTACTATGGTGAATTAGCTTTGCGGAAGGTCTCACCCCGAGCCATTCAATAAACCGGATTTCTGTTAGATTCACACCTATGCTAGGCTTCACCACATTCAAGCCTGTAGTCGCAGTAAGGGCACATCCAGGAGGGGCATTTGGGGAGCTGGAGTGGTGATGTCGCCTTTTCCAAAAGCTCAAGCCGGCGTAATGCCTCAGCTTTAACAGCATTCAAATTCCTGAAATTCACATCATAGACCATCAGCTTGGCATCCTCTTTGGGAACTCTAACATAGTAGAGCAGCAGCCTGCCTTTTGTGTTATCTGTTAAGGCGCAGTCAAATCCCAGGCGGAGGAAGTAATGAGGGAACATCAGGGGCAAGCGTTCCCTTTCCACCAGTGAAGAAAGTTTTGGGTCGCGCAGGATGGTGGGTAAGTTCTGCCAGGTTCGGACCAGGTCGGATAGTGGGGCATGTTTCACAGGAATCTTCTGCGCTTCGCCCGGGGCACCGAAGTATAGCGAATCGCGGAGTGCGTCAATGAAGCCACGCTCGTCCACGGAACGAAGATACTCTTCCTTCTCTTCCCGGACTTCCTCACTCAACTTAAGTCGCTCAAAATATGCTTTGCGGGGGAAAACAATATCGTTGATGCCAAACAGTTGGGATGGTTGAGGCCCAGCCATCTTGCTGAGGAGTTGCTCGCAAGTTGTGTTATCGACATAAATTTCCCCGGCTAAATCAGCTATCTCATGGGATGCTGGCACCGATGTGGTTGCGCAGTCGCATACCCCTGAATAATCGCACTGCCTGTTGAACCAGGGGCAAACGGGAAGATTGCTGGGGTCGTTGGCAATGAGCGCTTGCACCAGGAGGTCTCGTCTCCGCCGCATTTCCTTTCGAATTGCCTCCAGGTCAGGGAAAGTAACGTGATAGACAAGCAAAGGGGAGGTCGAGGGCGATTCCCCCGCGAGGCGTTGATAAATGATGATTTCTCCCTCGTGGGCATTGACCATAGCACAGTACATGCCCAATTGCTCGATATAAGTTGGCCGGTATTGCAATAAATCCTTCGTGTCTATAGGTGTAGAGGTGGTCTTGACCTCCACGGGAATCTTTTCGTAGATGTCAATTTTACCCACTATGCCTTCAGCTTCTACGAATTGCTCCAGGTATTCTTCGCTGGATATGGCTGAGCCGAAGGTCTTGTGAAAGCCGGTGCCGGCCCACATAAGCTGTTGTTTCTCCAGAGGCGGAGTGATTTCAGGATACTTTCTCCTGAAGTAAGCCTGTTTGAGGTTAAGCAGGTCGGTTACGGAGATGCGATAGGGAGGGCGGCGCGTCTTTAAGCTTTGCATTAAGGCGTCCTTGACCGAGCGGTTCGCTTCAATGCGGGAAACATAAGATGCGATGTCAAAGTCGGCCATTTATCGTTCTCTATGTCATTTTATAACGGTTGTTCAAATTCCTCTGGAGATAACCCTGCTTGCTTCAGGATATTTTTGATGGTACCTGGTGGTATTATCCAATTAAATCCTAAGCACTAAATCCGAAATGCTAAACAATATCAAAGCTCAAAACTCAACTGACTAAAACGAGAAGGTTTTGAATTTTGGAATTGGGATTTGGAATTTGTTTAGGATTTAGATATTGAGATTTAGAATTTCTCCAGGGGATGACGTCGTCAGGTAAAGGCTCCCCATGGACTCTTAGGTCTTCCAAGTAGCAAAGAATGGCCTCCCGAATATTGCTTAACGTCTCTTTTTGTGTTGCCCCATAGCTAAAACAGCAGGGAAGTGCCGGCACTGAAGCGTTGAAATAACCCCTGAATTCAGGATCAGCCTCTTCCTCTAGTATCACCGTATCGCTATATTCTTTAGCCACATAAGCCTCCATTCCCTTAGCTTTGAAACCGGGTAATAGGGATTATTGTCCTTAAATCTCTGTCAGAGATTATCAGGCGAGCCATGCATAATTCCCTCTAAGCTAATATTATACCACAGAAGGTCTTCGACAGATTGAAGCTGTGATGCATATATC
>DATBWO010000198.1:0-5426 GCA_036514775.1 Dehalococcoidia bacterium
GTGATAATTGCCTTCTTATTCTGCAATCTCATAATACCCCCCAAATCTAGTTACTTGTTCTTCCATTCGGGCTTGCGTTTATCCAAATATGACTGCAAACCCTCCTGGCCATCTTCAGTCTGCCAGCTCTTGATACCATGCTCCACTCCCTTTTTCAGCGAAGCCTCAAGCGAGGGCGTTTCCGCACAATCATACAGCGCATCTCTCACGAGCCTGACGCTCAGCGCGCTCTTCTCCAAGAACTTGCGTGCGAACTCCTCTGCAGTCCGGTCCAATTCCTCTTCCGGAACAACTTTGTTAACGAGGCCAATTCGTTCTGCTTCCTGGGCACTGACATTTTCTCCCATCAACAGCAACTCAAACGCCTTCTTCTCCCCCATTATCCTGGGAAACAGTGGAGCAGCTGCCGGCGCCAGTCCCCCCAGTTTTATCTCCGGCTGACCGAGTCGGGCTTTCTCAGAGGCAATAGCCATGTCACAGCCGGCAACAAGCTCGCAGCCACCCCCTAACGCTACACCATTTACCACAGCAATACTCGGCTTGCCAAGACCTCTCAGGAGATGGAAGACGTGGCCAAACTCCTTCATCATCTTCGGCATCTTCGCCCCGATATGGTCCTTTACCTCCACACCGGCACTGAAGGCCTTGTTCCCAGAGCCGCGGAGCAACAGTACCTTAACTTCATCATCCTTCGCCAGTTGCTCCAGGGCGGTATTTAGCTCCGCTAACGTATCACAATCTATGACGTTAAGTGGCGGGCGGTTGAGTGTAAGAGTCGCTATTCCATCTTTCTTATCCAAGATAATGTTCTGGAATTTCATATTCCCCCTTCAGGATGTACGTCGTTCCTATCATGCAGCGAAGCGCACCTCTCACGAAAAAGTGAAAGCCCCGGCTTGTCCCCGGGCTTTCACATTTGCGCCATCTTTATCAGTCTACTTCTTCGGCTTCGCTATGACCTGCTCTGCAAGATCATCATCGAAGCTATGCCCCTGGGCAATCAACTGACGGTATTTAATGAAGTCTATCCTGCGCTGACCCGTCATATCCTCCGTATTGAAGGCATTGAATCCAATATAGGCTTCCATATTCATGTTCGCAGCCAGCCAGTATTTGGCGCTAATCTTGTTGGTATCCCAGAAGTATCTCTTTTTCCACCTGATAGTCTCGATGCTCTTCATCAAGCACAGGGGCATGAGATTGGTAAAGGTCCAGACAATCTCGTTTACCCTCCGGTCCAGGAGCGAGAAATCGGTCTCGGCTGTCTTTATAATCTCTCTTGCCTTCTTGGCATCGTCACCGGTCTTAGGTTCTCCATAGACGACCTTCCCGTCCTCTATATACCTGTCGGTAATCACCGAAGGGTTCCTGATCCACTTACCATCAAGCTTCTTCGCAGGCACGACATCAGTTACGAGGCCTAGCCGGTACATCTTGTAGGCACTCCACTGTTCGTTAGAGACGCAATTCCACAAGGCCAGTTCTATGGTCGGTAGTTGCCAGGGCAGAAAATCAGTTGAGCCTCCGTCTGGCGTTGAACCAACCGCGGTACCAGCCTGACCAAAAGTAGCGAGGTCAGAGGCAATAGTCAGATCGCAGGCCTGCCCAATTTCCTGTCCGCCTGCTACGCTCATCCCGTTAGCGCGACGAATGACCGGTGCGCCGGCATCGAGGATGGCATCCACCATCCCGGCAAACAGATTAATGTAGTCCCTGTATTCTCTTGGCCTGCGGGTGTAGTATTCGGCATATTCCTTGGTATTGCCACCGGTACAAAAGGCCCTGTCGCCAGCACCGGTGAAGATAATAGCCACAACACTCCTATCTGCCGAGGCCTTCTTCATTCCAGCTATGACGCCCTTGACCATCTCGGTGGTGTAGGAATTGAATTGGGCTGGATTATTGAGGGTAATCCATGCCGTGTAGAGTCCATCTACAGTTCCCCCTGTCTGGGGGTTAACCAATGATTTCTTCTCATACATGGTGCACGGGGGCTTTGTTCCAAAGAACTCATCGCCAATAAGCTGGTGATCCTTCAGTTTATTATCTCTTGGCAACCAATCCATCGCCATTTGTTCTACCTCCTATTTAATTTTTTGGTAGCATGTCAAAGAACGACATTGCTCCGGGATTTTTCTTGACGTGATAGTTTAGCTTTTCCAAAATCTTAATCCATAGTGTATCACCCCCACACTGTCAAGCACTTTTTCGGTATTTTTTGAGATTTTCGTAGGATTGGTAAAAAAGTCAGTAAATTTGGTGATAGGGTTGAGCACCGTCTCTCATACCAACTCATAATAGCAAGCTCGTAAGCTAGAAAATCCGTCAGGTTCTTTTGGAAAAACTTACCTCTTACTCCCCGACAGGCAAGCACTCTGAGGCTGCATAATAACTTGTCTTGGAGAGTTTGTCAATCTTCGTATCACATGTGCCTCAGACCCCCAACACAGCTCTGTCCTGATAAAGGGATCAAGCGTCCTCTTGGAACATGGAAGAGGCAACTTTGACCGTGTGCTCACTCACTATGTGAGTCTGCCTGAACTGGCACTATAGAAGACTTGGAATCAGGACGTGTTCCAGCTAAGCTCTCCATAGATCCTGCGACCATTGCAGGAGATTTACCACCGGCTCGACGAGCGCCTCCCTGACAACTGCACGCAGGAAATCGTTCTTTGCTATGAAGTCAGCTACAGGGGGACTGACTCTGTAATAAGCCTCTACAAATCGCGAACCCAGGGCATTCTCCAGTAATACCTGATCCCGGAAGTCGCGCAATATGTCAAGCTGACTGGCCGTTTCTGTGCCATATGCTGCGGTCGCAATGAAGCAGAAGCCCGTCACCGGGAAGAAACCAATCTCATCGAACCGCACTTCCCCTCCATTATTCCAGAGTTTTCCCAGAAGACGAATTCTTAGATGAGTCGTACAAATCGGCGCCTGTATCAGGCTAGACCTTTGTACATAGATACCGTTCGTGTCGGTGGCAGTCAGCTCTGTTGTCGAACTCAGTTGGGTCCCCTCCTCTCCCGCCCAGAAGTCGAAAGCGATAACACCAGTAACATTGCTGGTAACGTTGCTGGTGACATACATCCATCCCCAGGCATCATATGTCAACGGTATGGTGAGATTTCCAACCCACAACCACTGGGTAAGTGTGTCATTGTCACTTGTTATCCGAGCGGTCCAATTACCGGCATAAATGGGGCCGGTATCTACGCGTGTAGCGTTTCCGGTCAGGTTCCATGCTAACGGAACTTCTCCTGCTCCCTCTTCGAAGCTCTGGTTAAAGACCATTCCTCCAGCGCTTACGTAGCTGGAAGGCAAGAAGACCAAAACCCCGGTCACAATGAGCAAAGTTGCCAGCGTGACCCTGATGTGCCTATCCATATTCCACCTCCTTTTGTAACAGTTTAACTTTCCCAAACTTATAGTCCATCAGATATATTATACAATCACCATCAACGCAACGTCAATCGTTTCCTGGTTCCCTTTTTGTTCAATCGTTGTTGTGGTAAAATAACCATGTGCAAAGAAATTTTATTCTCTCGCAATTTCTACTCATCGCATTTACATCAGTGGCTAGCTATGGGTTAAATATGATTGAAGAGGCTATTCGAAATGGATTGATTATTTTGAGTATTGGGGCTATTGGTATCCTTCTATCTCTTAGGATGGCATATAAGGCAAGTCCTGATTATCAAACACTTAATCAAATGACACTCGCAAATAAACTAGCTTCTGCTAACAAAAGGAATATATATAATCACCGTATCTGTAAACTCCACGAATCGCTCTATGCATTATCTTTTGATGTAAGAGTCAGAAGAGTGACTGAAACCGAATTCCAAACAGCCGAATACCAAGCTAGGGTTAACCACTGTCGGAAACTAGCTAGCAGGACTGGCAATCCTGTGGCAATAGCACGTGCTAGTTCGATACTCAATTTTATTCATTTTTATTTACAGCGAGTTGAACAAGCTGGCAAAGAGCCTGACGCAGAGTTCAATATTCAAGTAATAGACTCAACACGTTCCACCAAGATAAATACTGAATTAGGTCTTCTGTTAAGCGAGGTGCAACATGAATGATTTGCTTTGTAAATATTGTGGGTCGCCAAACGTAATCAAGTTCGGCAAATACCAGAATACCCAATACTACTGGTGCAAGGACTGCAAGCGTAAATTCTCTGGGGTTGAAGCTATACCCAAGATGCACACACCTACACACCAGATAGCCGATGCCTTGAATATGTACTACGAAGGCTTATCCCTGAGCGAGATAAGGCGTAACCTCATTCAGCAACATAAGAATTACATATCCCGCATATCAGCCTACAACTGGATGGAACGCTTCACCAAACTAGCCATTGAGGAAACCGAGAAGTATAAGCCAGACGTAGGCGGGATTTGGGTTGCCGATGAAACTATGATTGAATTGGACGGCAAGAATGTCTGGTTTTGGGACATCATAGACACGAGGACACGCTTTCTCTTAGCTAGCCATATGTCTTATAGTCGCACCAGTGCGGATGCTCGGATATTGATGGAGAAGGCTTTTAAGAAGGCGGGAAGGTATCCTAGAATAATCTACACGGACAAACTGCGGGCTTATCTTGAAGGCATTGAGCAAGTATTTGGCGGTGAGACCCACCACAGACAAGGCAGTCCGTTTGATATAGAAAGCCATCACAATTACATAGAACGTTTCCATTCAACATTAAAGGAACGCACTAAGGTTATGCGTGGGCTAAAGACTATGAAAACAGCCAAGCTATTTCTAGATGGCTGGCTAGTGCATTATAACTTCTTTAGACCTCATATGTCGTTGAAGGATAAGACACCCGCAGAAGCAGCAGGGATTAAATGTCCACTCCATAACTGGAGGGATGTAGTAGAACAGCCTTTTGAGATTACAGCTAGAATACCTATACGACTAGCATCACCTAGTGGGCACAAAGCCAGAAGAAAACATACTAGACACAAGACAACTAAACTTAGAGTGCCTACGCAATCAATATCGGTTATAAGTGTGCGGTAGATGAAACAACGAATATTGAACAAAACCCTGGTTCCTTGTCAAAGTGTAAGGGACACAAGTCCTGCTGCCAGGCTTGGAAATACTACTTTCTCTTGACCAGTGACTTCACCGACTCTTCAATGTCTCTGGCGGTCAATCCGTATCTTTGAAGCAGTTCCTCAGCTTTGCCTGACACAGCATACCTGTCACCGAGGTTGACGAATTCCATGAGTACCGGCTTCTCTCTGGCTGTCGTTTGGGCAACACGGCTGCCTAGACCGCCCTGGGCTAAGTGCTCTTCAGCAACGACAATTGCACCCGTCTCCGAAGCTGCTTTGACTACGGCTGCTTTATCCAAAGGTTTGAGAGTATGCATGTTGATTACGCGGCAATCTATACCTTGTCTTGCT
>DATBWO010000199.1:0-2110 GCA_036514775.1 Dehalococcoidia bacterium
ACCAGCGCTAACGCCCACGTAAAGCAAACCGTCGTTCACCCATTCTATAATTTTCGCAAAATATCCGCTTTCCTTCAGCTTGTACAACAGATAAAAAGTGTTTCCACCGCAGATGTAGATACAGTCAACCTGGGTGTTGTCACGATAAGTCGAACTGTCGTCAGGGTCGAACCAAGTTATGTTGCCGTTATTGATACCAAAACTCAATAACTCATTTAGAGATTTCCTCACAAAGAACATCTCTTCTTCAGTTCTGGACGCTGTCGGGATGAACAGAATCTTCAATTCATCCGCGCTTTTGGAAATGGTGGACAGAAACTTATCGGTGACAGCCTTATTGTCCAATCCCGTTGATGTTAAAAGCAACTTTTTCAAATAGACATACCTTGATTCCTTATATGTCTAGTACCAGTTCGGGGTGAGCGGCAAGTATGCTTATTCCTTCTCTTTGACCAGGGTCAGAATACCCAGCAGAGCCAGAACGGCGAGTCCTGCACCCAGGTAGAAGGTGGCTGACGGACCGATGGCATCCCAGACCACCCCACCCAGGATACCCCCTATGAGAACGGAGATGCCAACGATACAATAGTATAGACCGTAGGCGGTGCCTCTTTTTTCAGCCGGCGCCATATCAGCCACAAAAGCTCGGGAGACTCCTTCGACCATCGCCATATAGATGCCAAGGAAGGCGAAAGCCACCCAGACTTGCCAGACCTCCGACGAGAGGGCAAAGCCGACATAGACCAGGGCATAAACAAACCAACCCAGGGCCAGAACCCGCCTTCTGCCCAGTTTATCCGAGAGTATTCCCATCGGCACTGCCGTCAGGGCGTAGATAGCATTAAAGAGAATAAGCATCAGCAGCACCTGGAGAAGCGGCGACCCCAGGTCCTGAGCCCGCAGGATAACGAAGTAGTAGGCTGGCATACTGCCCAGGTTAAAAACGCCCAGAATAGCCAGCACGAGCCAGAAGCGTCTCTGAAAAGCCCCTTTCACTCCGGACAGGGGAAAGCGCGGCGCCGTACCGGCATCCCGCTTAACATCATGAACAAAAATTTGCATCAGAATCACTGCCAGCACACCTGGAATGACAGCGCTCAAGGCTAACCCCTTAAAGATACCTATGGTAAGTTCTTTTGTGCCGGCGCCCAGCACCAACCAGACAACTAGCACGGTGATAGTCAGCCCGAGGAAGGCTCCGGTGGTATCCATAGCCCGGTGTAAGCCGAAAGCTCTACCTCTCTCTTCAGGAGAAATGGAATCGGCGATGAGGGCATCTCGTGATGAACTGCGGACGCCCTTGCCCAGCCTATCGGCAAATCTAACCGCTAAGACGCCACCCCAGGCATTAGCCACATAAAGAAATGGCTTTGCCAGAGTGGAAATGCTGTAACCGGCGACAGCCAGAACCTTACGCTTGCCGATTTTATCGCTGAACCAGCCGGCGAGCATTCTGAAGACGGCATCAGCGCCTTCGGCAATTCCGCCGACAAGTCCTACAATCGACATGGGCGCCATCAGCACATTGGTCAAATAAATCGGGATAAGGTTAAAAATCATCTCGCTGCTGACATCAGTAAGCATGCTGGTCATACCTGTCCAGAATACGTTAGGATGGAGTCCCAGGAGCTTCTTACCCACGGTCTTCGCTTGTTCTGCCATCTAATTCTCCTCAACGAAAAAGTGAACCGATATATCGCCACGCATATGATATGACAACGAAGCTTAAGTAGCAAGTATCAAGTGACAAGTATCAAGAAAAGTTCAAAGTTCAAAAGGATTTTGGTGTTTGAGGATGTTTATTAACCCGCTCATGGTGAGCCTGTCGAACCATAGTGGGTTTCGAGACCAACCCTTCGACAAGCTCAGGGTGAGTGGGAGGGGGAAGTTTTGTTTAATTACTAAACACTATCGTGTTTAACTTTTAACTTTTGAGTTTTGACTATGTATTGTGCTACCCTTAGCTATCAATAATATTTCTAGGAAGGACCGATATGCCAACACTTTTCGAACCCGTAACGATAGGCAAGCTGAGACTGAAAAACCGTTTAGTCAGGTCGGCAACCTGGGATAGCGCCGCTGATGAGCATGGAGAGGTGACGGATGCGGC
>DATBWO010000200.1:0-2244 GCA_036514775.1 Dehalococcoidia bacterium
CAGATAGCCTTCTCGAACCAGCACAGTATATGACAATGCCTATCGAGTCCACGCTGCCGAAATTGTGTGTAGTTATGGAAGCAGGCAATCCCTTCAAATAATTATATGCGCTTAAACCATGGATAACAGAGCCGCCAGGTGAAGAGATAAGGATGATGAACTCTTTTGTCCCCTGCTTCATTTTCTGGTCGACGGCACTCATCAGAGCATTGACAGTGGCATCAATCACTGGAGCGAAGAACCTAATTACAACTGGTTTCATTACCTTAATTGTAGCAGATATGCGGAAATTAAGAAAAGGTGAATTATTATAACCTTGTAGTTTTGCTATACTATAAATAAGGATTAGCTTTATGGGGGACATAAATAAGGTCAAGCAGAGGATAGAAGAGCTGCGGGGGATAATTAATTACCATAATTACCGTTACTATTTACTGGATAGCCCTGAAATCAGCGACGCCGAGTACGATGAGTTGATGAAGGAGCTCAGACAGCTTGAGGTTGAGCATCCTGAGCTTGTTACCCCTGATTCGCCGACGCAAAGAATTGGGGCGCCTCCTGTAGAAGCGTTTGGAGTTGTCGAACATCCCCAGCCCTTGTTGAGCCTGGCCAATGCTTTTTCCTACGAGGAACTGGCAGCCTGGCATAAAAGAGTAAGCAACCTTTTAGGCAGGCGCCAGTTTGACCTTGTTTGCGAGCCCAAAATTGACGGGCTGGCAGTAGCCCTGACTTACGTTGATGGCTTGCTTGTTACAGGAGCAACCAGGGGAGATGGCTACCGCGGTGAAGACATCACACAGAACTTGAGAACCATCAGGAGTATCCCCCTTTCTGTGTCCAGAGATGCGCCGCCCAGATTTGAAGTCCGGGGTGAAGTCTATCTTCCTAAGGCTGGTTTTAAGAAGCTTAACGAAGAGAGAGCTAAAGAGGGGCTGCCGCTTTTCGCCAACCCCAGGAATGCCGCTGCTGGCTCGGTAAGGCAGCTTGATTCCAGTATTACCGCTCGACGTCCTCTCGACATATTCATTTATGGATTAGGTTGGGCTGAAGGCAAGACGGTGCCCGACACTCACTGGGAAATCATGCAATACCTCAAGTCCTTAGGCTTCAAGATAAACCCCAATATTGCCTTACGTCACTCCCTCGATGAAGCGGAGAAATATCACCAGAGCTGGGCGGAAAGTCGGGAAAAGTTTCCCTACGAAGCTGATGGCATAGTGGTAAAGGTCAATTCTATTGCCCTCCAGCAAGAGCTGGGCACTGTGGCACACGAGCCAAGATGGGCTATTGCCTACAAGTTTCCTGCCATTCAAGGCGTCACTCGTCTTATTGACATCGGCATAAATGTGGGGAGGACGGGGAGCCTTAACCCCTACGCTATTCTAGAGCCAGTCCGAGTAGGGGGTGTAGTTATCAGTTCAGCAGCGCTGCATAATGAAGAGGACATCCATCGCAAGGACATCAGGATTGGAGACTGGGTTGTGGTGCAGCGGGCTGGTGAAGTCATTCCTGAGATTGTAGAACCTATTGTCAGCCGCCGTACTGGCAAGGAGAAAATCTTCTCCATGCCCGGTCGCTGCCCTGTGTGTGGCAGCGAGGTCATAAAGCCCGAGGATGAGGCTATGCACCGCTGCACCAATGCTGCCTGTCCTTCTCAAGCCCTGGAGAGAATCAAGCACTTTGTCAGCCGTGGAGCCATGGATATAGATGGCGTAGGTGAAAAGCTATGTCAGGCTTTGTTCGAGGCCGGCTTAATCCATGATGCCGCCGATTTATACTACCTCACCAGAGGGCAGCTTCTCAGTCTGGAAAGAATGGCCGACAAAAGTGCCTCCAATGTGCTTAATTCCATCGAAAAAAGTAAGAATAGACCATTAGCCCGGGTTATCTTTGCCCTGGGAATCACCCATGTCGGTGACCAATATTCCGAATTACTGGCCGAGAGCTTCGATAGCATAGATGCTCTAGCTAAAGCCAGCCAGGAAGACCTTTCAGCCATTCCATCTATTGGCCCCAAGATAGCTCAGAGCATCGTCGCCTTTTTCCGACAGAAGGGAAATAGGCAAATTATCGAAAAGCTGAGGAAGGCCGGGGTAAGGCTGGAAAGAGAGAAAGTTAAGGAAGCCAGGCCTGAGGAATTACCTTTAGCCGGACAGGAATTTATTTTAACCGGGAAGCTGGAATCCCTCTCTCGTTCAGAGGCAGAAGCGAAAATAAAGGTTCTCGGTGGCAAGGCCGGCTCGG
>DATBWO010000201.1:0-3529 GCA_036514775.1 Dehalococcoidia bacterium
AATGCTTGGCCAATCTGACGAAGATAGTCAAAGAATCAAAGAAAACGATATTTTTCTGAGAGAGTTGGAGCAAACTCCCGAGATTGGATTGTCTTTAAATCAGTCGGATGCCTACCAAATAATAATTCATAAACCCTTAGAAACTGAAGAGAAGGTAAAAAAGAGAGTAATAGATGGTATCCTGAAAGAACCTTATATTGTATATTATAAGCTCAAGAAAGATGAGGGCAATATATTTGCGGACCAAAGAGAATTGAAAATTACGCCTTCAGTTAAGGACCTTCATATAACCATTAAGCTAATTTATGTTCCGAAGTGGGAGATGGATTTTCAAAGCAAAGAATATAAGTACACAAGGAAAATGACTGGTAATAGCGGAGCAATTCTTTACGATACTATCACTCATTGCAATAAGCATTGGAGCGTAGGATTTGGTAAGAAAAACAACATAGCTGCTTGTGATATTTGTGGTGAAGTATTATGCAAAGAACATATCTGGCAATGTGCAACATGTGGCTCTTGGCGCTGTGAAACTCATAGCATAATGTGTGGCAGCTGCCAAAGAAGATACTGCCCGGAACACATACTAAACAAATGCGCAGACTGTGACAATGCCGTCTGCGATTCATGTTCTATGAAATGTCCTATTTGTGGCGAGACTCACTGTAAGGGGCATATGACTAAATGTTCGAAGTGCGAGAGAATTGTCTGTGCATCATGTACAAGAAAAGAAGGCGGATTCTTATCTATTGGACAGAAAGTGTACTGTAAGAACTGTTGATTAACCAAATAAGGCTAGCCTGCTTCTGCCCTAAATATTGTTTTGGTAAGAGTTCGTCTCTGCCTGTTTCTCCGTTCACAAATACTTATCTTTTTCCTGGATCACACTTTTCGTCATTCAGTGCAACCGGGTAACAGGACCAGTGGGTCTAGATTTCCAGACATAGCCTACCCCAGCCAACCAAGCATTGAGTGACTATGTAGCCTGTGTTGGTGGCTGCCCGAGTGCCGATGCCCTCTAGCACCCTTATCGTGACCAAAGCCAGGGACATGATGCCCAAGTCTGTGGCCGACACCATGACGTCTCCCCCGACGATGAGATTGGGAGTAGCCGGCAGCTACTTTGCCTTCTTCAGGAACCTCTACCCCTAAAGCTTTACAAATTTCGTAACCCGCTGAGGGATTCCTGTGGCAACCGAAGGGTGAAGTTACCTTTTCAGCTACCGCTAACGCAAATCCCCCGCAATTTTGGAATCCACATTTGCCACAGTTCTCTTTGGGTAGAAGGTTAACTATCTCCCTCACCTTTCCCCCCTTATTTCCCTGGTCTACCATCCCCTTATCTCCTCGATATTCCGACTACGGATAAAAACAGTTTAGCACCTTTAGAGTCATGCGAGCAATCAGCACCACTGGCTGAGACGCTACAGGTTGAAAGTGGAAGGCGTCTAGCGGTGAGAGTGACGTTAGCTTACAGAAGCCACTTTGTATCAGCCTGGTCAAGAAGGGAGGATTTTTGTCATCGAGATGCCCGGTTAACTGTTTTACTACTAACGGCTACGCGAGGTGTCGTCCAAAGGTCGAGTCAGTATCCCGTAGAATTCTGGTCGGCGATCTCTCATCATATCAATCTCAAACTCACCCGGGACTATCACCTGGTGTTTCTCTCTGGCCAAAGTCGGCTTAATCTCAGCATATAGGCTATCTTCCTCGTAGCGTTTTCCTTCGGCTATCGTTCCACCCAGGCAATCGGCAAACTTGCTCTCTCCAAAGAACTTGATTCCCCGCTCCTTACCGACACATTAACGGCAACATATTTAACGCAGTTCTCGCGGGCTCTGGTGAGAACCATATGCTCAGAGATAAAAGGGTAAGTGAAGCTTACGATACTTGCCGATCAATCCAGTCGGCCCCACGAATGCGGCTGCATTATAATACTGAATGAGGTCGTTGACAACCATACTAAATCTGCATAATAATCATAGAATCGAGATGAAACTTGTGCCCGGCGCCGGTGAAAAGGGAGAACTGGTGCAAAACAATAGAGTAAAAAGGAGCGTCGATGATTAAGGAATATCCTGTTTTCAAAGCAGCCGCAGTGCAGGCAGCACCCGTCTTCAAGGATAAGCCAGTATATTTCGATTCTGGGGCAACGCTGACGAAGGCGGTTGATCTTATCACTAAGGCAGCCCGTAATGGGGCGCAACTGATTGTGTTCCCCGAAACATTCCTCCCTGGATTTCCCTACTGGTCATTGAACATGGCCAAGGGACCCGAATGGTCCGGTATCTGGATAGAGTACCTCCGGCACTCTATAGAGGTTCCCAGTGAGGAGACAGACGTCCTGTGCCAGGCGGTAAAGAGCGCTAAAGCCTGTGTGGTCATGGGGATAAACGAGAGGGATAAAAAATACGAGGGCAGGATGTACAACTCGATTCTCTTCATCAGCCATCGGGGCGAAATCATGGGGGTCCATCGCAAGATAAACCCCACCATACAGGAGCTCTTATACCACACCAGAGGGGACGGCGGCACAAATCTACAGGTATATGACACGGCATTGGGTAAGATAAGCGGCTTGGTCTGCGGCGAGCACTATCAGCCCCTGCTAAAGCAGAATTTGATTATACAGGGGGCACAGGTGAACTGCTCGCTATGGCCCGGTTTCAAGGGCGGGGCCGGGGAACTTATGGCGATAATACCGGTGATGACCCAGGCACTTTGTGTGTCCGGAGGGCTGTGGGCGGTGCTGGCCTGCACATATATTCCCGAAGGCCAGGTGCCCAAGGACTTCTATGATAACAATGCCTTTGACCAGACATTCGGCGGCAGCTGCATTATCAATCCGTTCGGGCAGATCGTGGCCGGGCCGGAAACCTACAAAGAAACGATAGTATATAGCGACATCGATTTGAAGATGAAT
Source organism: Dehalococcoidia bacterium (assembly GCA_036514775.1). Classification (GTDB taxonomy): domain Bacteria; phylum Chloroflexota; class Dehalococcoidia; order GIF9; family AB-539-J10; genus RBG-13-51-36. Next base: position 2,924 of record DATBWO010000201.1, read on the forward strand.
GCCATGGCCAAATCCATAATTAACCTAACAGGAAGTTACAGCCGGTGGGACATACTTAGTCTTGGTGTCCGTGAAAAGCAGTACGAGCCCACGTTTCCTTTGGGAGCTTTGGAAGCCACTGCTCCGGCTATGCTTACCGCTGAAGTTGCGGAACTAACGGCGAAGATTAAATCATTGGAGGCTAAGCTCCGAGCCATCGAAAAAACAAGGAACGAAGAGCAAAGCTAGCACACTTCAATGCCGCCTATCCTCACCAAGGAAGAGGGCTTTAGCACTCTCAAACAGGAGCTGTTACCGATTCGACCATGATTCTTGTTGCGTTGCCCCAATATAGTAAGCTGCAATTTCGACTGAAACCTCCACTGACCTTACCCCGTAATTAGTAGCACCACGGACTAGAGTCCGATCGCTGTTTCAGCATACTCCTTCGGGGTACTTCCTTTCAAAGAGCTGTGTGGCCTGACCTCGTTGTAGTCCTTTCGCCAGTCTTCGATGATTTCGCGGGCATGCTTCAGATTCATAAACCAGTTCGTATTCAAACACTCATCTCTGAGCCTTCCGTTAAAGCTCTCAGCGAAGGCATTCTCAATCGGTTTACCCGGCCGG
>DATBWO010000202.1:0-4692 GCA_036514775.1 Dehalococcoidia bacterium
CGGGTTAGCTCACGGACTTCAGGTGTTGCCAGCTCCCATGACGTGACGGGCGGTGTGTACAAGGCCCGGGAACGTATTCACCGCTGTGTGCTGACCAGCGGTTACTAGCAACTCCGCGTTCATGCAGGCAGGTTGCAGCCTGCAATCCCAACTGGGGCGAGGTTTTTGGGATCTGCTCCGGATCGCTCCTTGGCAACCCTCTGTATCGCCCATTGTAGCGTGTGTGTTGCCCAGGATATAAAGGCCGTGCTGACTTGACGTCATCCTTTCCTTCCTCCTTGCTGTACAAGGCAGTCTCCTATGAGAATTTAACATAGGACAAGGGTTGCGCTCGTTGCGGGACTTAACCCAACACCTCACGGCACGAGCTGACGACAGCCATGTAGCACCTGTGACAGCTCCTGACTGGATACAGGTCGTCCTCCTTTCAGATTCCTACTTCTGCCATGTCAAATCCTGGTAAGGTTCTTCGTGTAGCATCGAATTAAACCACACGCTCCGCTGCTTGTGCGGGCCCCCGTCAATTCCTTTGAGTTTTAGCCTTGCGGCCGTACTCCCCAGGCGGGACACTTAAAGCGTTAGCTTCGACACAGAAAGGGTCGATACCTCCTATGTCTAGTGTCCACCGTTTAAGGCGTGGACTACGCGGGTATCTAATCCGCTTCGCTCCCCACGCTTTCGAGCCTCAGCGTCAGAAACAACCTGGAAAATCGCCTTCGCCACTGGTGTTCTCCCCAATATCTACGCATTTCACCGCTACACTGGAGATTCCATTTCCCTCTGCTGCTCTCAAGTCCCTCAGTACCAAACGACACCTTCTGATTGAGTCAGAAGATTTTACATCTGGCTTAAGGAACCGCCTACGCTCCCTTTACGCCCAGTAAATCCGAATAACGTTTGCCTCCTACGTATTACCGCGGCTGCTGGCACGTAGTTGGCCGAGGCTTATTCCTTGGGTACCGTCAGAATTCTTCCCCAAGAAAAGAGGTTTACAACCCGAAGGCCTTCCTCCCTCACGCGGTGTCGCTGGGTCAAGCTTTCGCCCATTGCCCAAGATTCCTTGCTGCTGCCTCCCGTAGGAGTTGGGGCCGTGTCTCAGTCCCCATCTGGCTGACCATCCTCTCAGACCAGCTACCGATCATCGCCTTGGTAGGCCATTACCCTACCAACTAGCTAATCGGCCGCAAGCCCCTCTTGGAGCGCCCGAAGGCTTTAATAATGAAGCTTATGCTTCACTACCATATGGGACATTAGCCCGCCTTTCGGCAAGTTATTTCCCACTCCAAGGCAAGTTACTTACGTGTTACTCAGCCGTTCGCCACTATCCCGATAAATCGGAACCGTTCGACTTGCATGCATAAGGCGCACCGCCAACGTTTATTCTGAGCCAGGATCAAGCTCTCTAATCAAAACCTTCCTTCCACTATTCAATTGTTAAAGTACTACCACACCAACATTCTATTTTATAGGAATCCTTTACCTTCTGTCAACTTTTTTCTTGGCTCCAAGGGGAAATAATACCTTAATCCATGGTGTTAGGGCAGGTTTGACATTGAGGGAATTTTCCAGTATATTTTACTATAAGTTTCTTGTGAGGCCCCGTGGTGTAGCGGTTTAACATGCCACCCTGTCACGGTGGAGATCAGGGGTTCAAATCCCCTCGGGGTCGCTTCTTTAACACATGGTTTGACAGACCTTCACATCAGACCCCAAAGAAAGGCCTAAATTCAAATACCCGTTGTAAGATGTTCCGGCACTCGCCACACCTTGCTGCTCCTGGAGATGGAATAGACCTGGAGTCCAAAATGAGGTTCAGGGTACGCGCCAAGTTAACCAATGTCACAAGATAAGTGAATGTGTATTGACTGATTTCAGATTTAAGGTTATACCGATTCCAATAATGCCGTATATGCTTCTTCCTCGGTATCGGCTATCTCTTTGAGGAATGCTGAGCAGCCGCGACCATCGTATTCCAGTGCCCGCCCGCACAACTTCACAATGAGGTCTCCAGATTTTCTAAAGAGAATAGATGCGTCGCTCCACTCTTTTCGCTGATGCCTCTGCCCTAAGTCCCCAAACACTCGTGCCTGCTCAAATCGTAATCCATCGTTGTGAGATAAGTCTTCGGCAATAAGCGGTGGCGTTAATCCAGCGTATGCGACCATGTGTCTGAAGCAATCTTTATTTGTCCAAAAGACAATCTCCTTGGCCAGCTTTCTCATGGCCGGAATGCCGAACAACTTCACAGGTGGTTTGAGCATTCGCCTGGCTTTACAGGTAAAACCTTTTTCGGCAATTTCAAGTTCAGTTGGCATCTTTTTAGGTAGTTGAAAAACTCTAAAGGTATTCTTTTTGCTCATGCCCGGGACATTAACATCTAGAGCTCTCTCAAATTCTATGTAAGGAATCTCCTGCACACCGCCTACGCTGCAGTCGTGAACATAGACTACCTGCTTATTGTCATCATAGCCAACCATGAGGATATAGTGAATGGGAATATGTTCCCTTTTGTAAAGTCCAGGGTAGTAGTGCAAGTAATACATGTCCAGCGCGCCAACCATCACTGGCTCATCATGCTCCAGGTATTCCTTCATTTTCGGGAATTCATTCCTGAATGATTTGCCCTCACTTATGGTCTGAGTGAATCCTATTATCCCACCCAGGTCTTTAAGCAAGTACTTAGAATTATTACCCCAGTAAACCATGCAAGGAGGTTTAGCCATCTTGAACTTTAGATAAGTGAACGAAGCCATACCACCAATAATAGGTAACAGGGAGTAATCATACCTGGCTCCCTGCCACGTTAAAACGTCAAATAAGCCATTAACGTAGCATGTGGATTCGCGAACTTTGTGAGGTATTCTAATCAACTTTGCCATTTTCCTATCGCCTGTAGAAGTATAACTTGGTCAAGGGATTACTTGCCAGCACAATTAGTTGACGCTAAGCCGACAAAAGGTTATCATTAGGGTGCAATGTTTTGCATTTACTATTACAACAACGAAATAAAGAGGTCAAATGGAATCATATGCATTAATGATAGGTGGCCTTGCTCTTGTCTTGGGCATCCTTATTGGGTACTTTGTCAGGCAGATAGTAGCCAACCGGGAGATCCAAAGAACAAGAAAAGAGGCACAGAATTTATTAGATGAGGCAACAACCAAGTATAATGAGCTACTCCGTGCCGCCAGAGAAGAAGCTATCAAAGTCGCCAACGCTGCCGAGCTGGAAAGCAAGGAACGTCGCCTTGAAATACAACGGATAGAGAAACGTGTTCACCAGAAAGAAGAAGCGCTGGAGCGGAAATTAGAGGGTGTAGAGCGGCGTGAACGTGATTTAGATAGCAGGAAAAAAGATGTTGAGAGGATAACAGCTGAACTTCAGACAATAAGAGAAAAACAGCTAGCAAAGTTAGAATCCATCTCTGGCACATCCAGTGAAGAAGCAAAAACTCTCCTGTTTCAAATGCTAAAACAAGAGGTTGAAGAACAAGTCTCGCGACAAGTCAGGGGATGGGAAACACAAATAAAGGGAGAGGCTGATGAAAGGGTCCGGAGTATTCTGGCTACAGCTATTCAAAGGTGTGCTACCGATGTTGTTTCGGAAACCACAATATCCTCTATTCCTCTGCCTAGCGACGAGATGAAGGGGCGGCTCATTGGGCGTGAGGGACGCAATATCCGAGCCCTGGAGCAAGCTACTGGCGTCGATCTTATCATCGATGATACTCCAGAGACGGTTACCATCTCCAGCTTTGACCCCGTAAGGCGTGAAGTAGCTCGCCTTGCCTTAAGCAGGCTTATCCTCGATGGGCGCATTCATCCAGCCCGAATTAAAGAAATAGTAGACAAAACCAAAACAGAGGTTGAAGCTACTATTCGCAGTGAAGGTGAACACGCTGCTTACGAAGCTGGGATACCAGGGTTACATCCTGAGCTGATTAAGCTACTCGGCCAGCTTAAATTTCGTACCAGTTATGGTCAAAATGTTTTACTTCACAGCCTCGAGGTTTCCCATCTGGCGGGGATGTTGGCTGGCGAGATTGGAGCTAATATCAATATCGCCAGGAAAGCTGGCTTGCTTCATGATATTGGGAAGGCGGTAGACCATCAAACGGAAGGGCCACATGCTCTGATAGGCGCTGACCTTGTTAAGCAGTGGGATAGAAATCCCGAGGTGGTTCAAGCCATTGCTGAACATCATGGCGAGGCGGAGACCAGTAGTGTTATGGGCTTTATTGTCGCTGCTGCCGATGCTATAAGTGGTTCGCGGCCTGGTGCCAGACGTGAGTCCTTGGAACAATACCTGAAGCGTGTTAAGGACTTAGAGGACATAGCAACTGGTTTCCCTGGCGTCGAAAAGTCTTTTGCGATTCAAGCTGGGCGTGAAGTGCGTGTCATGGTAAAACCAGATAAAGTGGATGATTTAACAGCGGTGAGGTTGGCTCGGGATATTGCTAAGAAGATAGAAGAGAGCCTGACCTATCCTGGCCAGATAAAAGTAGTAGTGATCAGGGAGACTACGGCGACAGATTACGCTAAGTAGATTTGAAAATACTGGCAATAGGCGACATCATCGGCAAGCCTGGTAGGAATGCAGTAAAAAAAATACTACCAGGCTTACGTTCTGAATATAACATTGCCCTCGTAATAGGCAATGGTGAGAATGCTGCCGGCGGGTTAGGGCTAACCC
>DATBWO010000203.1:0-2146 GCA_036514775.1 Dehalococcoidia bacterium
CGCCGTGCCGTAGCTCGAACCAAGTATAAGGAAAGCAAAGAGGGGATTGAGAAAAGGACGAATACCCTTCTATCTATCTTCAAGGGAGTGGGGCGGGTATTCATTATCATAGTTACCATAGTGATGATTCTGTCTGAGGTGGGAGTACCCGTCGCGCCAGTTCTGGCTGGCTTTGGCATTGTCGGCCTGGCCATCGGATTCGGCGCTCAGTACTTGATAAAAGACCTCATTGCTGGCACCTTCATCCTTTTGGAAAATCAGTACAGGGTGGGTGATGTAGCCAGGGTAGCTGATATTACCGGGCTGGTGGAAGAGATAACTTTGAGAAAGACAGTGCTCCGTGACCTGGATGGTGTAGTCCACCATGTACCCAATGGTGAGATCAGGGTAGCCAGCAACTTCACCAGACACTTTGCCAGGGTCAATCTTGATGTCTCGGTAGCATATAATACTGACCTCGACCACGCCATGAGCGTGATAAACCGAGTGGGTAAGGAACTCGCTGAGGATGAAAACTGGCGTAACGTAATCAAAAGTCCTCCCCAGGTGCTGAGGGTTAATAATCTGGGCAGCTCTGGAATAGATATCAAGATTATAGGCGATGTTAAGCCCATGCAGCAGTGGGCAGTAATGGGGGAGTTGAGGCTTCGCCTCAAGAAGGCTTTTGATGCCGAAGGTATAGAAATACCCTGGCCCCATACCAAAGTTTATTTTGGCAATCCTTTGCCAGAATCTCCTAAGAAGGATTAGCCTCAGTGAAAAATTCCCGACACACTGAGCTAGTTCAGATAGATGGATGACACTTTATATGATTGTAATGTTGGGTAATAACCTCCCGTGTCATTGCGAGCGCAGCGTGGCAATCTCTATCCCTAGCAGCCCCACAAGATTGCTTCGTCACTTCCGTTCCTCGCAATGACAAAAAAGAAGTGTCACTAAGGTACTGAGCGAGTACACACGCTTGACAATAACTATTGACCAGTTTATAATACAAATACCTCGTAATCCGATGTAGTTTTTAAAAACCGAGGATTGCCGGGAGCCGATGAATGGTGGGTGACAGCAGAGGTGACAGGGCTCTTGAAGGTAATTCGAGGATAACGCTGGATGAGAGAGCCGCACACGTTGCGTCGCTTGGGAGACCTGGCCCGAGCCATTGCTTATCGCCAAGCGTTAATCAGACATGAGTGCTGGCCCCGCGCCAGGCTTGAGAAATTACAGCAGCGCCGGCTGGTCAGGCTTTTCGATTGGGCGACTCGACGGTCTCCCTTTTACCGCGAGTTCTGCAGCACACACCACATGAGTCAGCCCTATAGTCTCCAGGACTTCCCTATCCTGGACAAAAAAACCTACATGAAACACTTCGACCAAATTGTCACCGACCCTCGGTTGCGCCTCTCTCAACTACAGGAACACATGGCCCACGTTTCCGGGGACGAGTATTACCTGGGCGAGTATCGTGTGCTTACTACGGCGGGTAGCTCCGGGCAGAAAACGGTGGTGGTATTCAATCGAAAAGAATGGAGTATCCAGGAGGCGGCAAGCATGCGGATTGCCGCCATGATGGGAGTGCTTCCCTTCTCGCTGAGACGCCCCACGATTGTTACCATCGGCTCTCCCAGCCCTCTGCACGATAGTTATCGCCTCCCCTTAAGCATGGATGTCGGCCTTTACCGTTATTATGTGCTGCCGGCTACTGCTTCTATCGAAGAACTGGTCCAGCAGTTAAATTCCATTCAACCTCACGTCCTTCGGGGTTTTCCATCCATGCTTGGGCTGCTCGTGACAGAACAGCTTCAAGGGCGCTTGCATATCAATCCCTCTATTATCGCCGGTGGCGGCGAACCGCTGACCAGCGAATTGAGGAAGCAGCTCCAGGCTGCGTGGCAAAGTCCTGGCTTCGACATCTATGGCACTCAGGAGGGACTCCGCGCTATGGAGTGCAATCCTGGCCAGGGGATGCACATCTTCGAAGATTTGGGCGTTGTTGAGGTAGTAGATGAGAACAACCGCCCTGTGCCCGACGGGACTCTGGGACACAAGATTCTGTTCACCAGTCTCTTCGGCTTCACTCAGCCCGTCATCCGCTATGAAATAACTGATATGATGGTACTGGCTCCGGAGCCAGTACCATCATATCAGTTAT
>DATBWO010000204.1:0-4315 GCA_036514775.1 Dehalococcoidia bacterium
CCACGTTGGCACATAACCAAAAGTTTGAGCAATCCGGCATAAGGCTCTTTGAAATTGGCAAGGTATTCCTGCTGCAGCACCATCACGTCATTGCGACCCTGAGTGAAACGAAGGGGAAGCAATCTCAAAAAGAAAGGGAGCTACCCCAGGAAAAAGAGATGTTTTGTGCTGTGCTCAGCGGCGCAAGGGCGGATTTGTCCTGGCAAGCTGATAAAGAGCCGCTCGATTTCTTTGACGCCAAGGGGGTAGTGGAAAATATCCTGAACCGGGTGGGGCTGAAAGCGAGTTTTGATATTGGCGATGATGAAACTCTATTCCCGGGAAAAGAAGCTAATATAATAGTTGATGATGACAGAATAGGCATTCTTGGTGAGCTCCATCCGAAAGTGGCACAGGCTTTTGAACTTTCTAACACTACCTGCCTTATAGAAATTGACCTGGAGAAGCTGTTGACCAAGCTTACCGGGGTAAAGGAATACCAATCCATCCCACGGTTTCCCAGTGTAACCCGGGACATCGCTTTAGTAGTAGATGAGCAAGTGAGCTATGGAAGAGTGAAGAACATAATTCAAAGCTTTCCCCTAGTAACTCAGATAACTCTCTTCGACCTTTATCGAGGTGAGCAAATACCCGAGGGCAAGAAATCTTTTGCCATAAGGATTGTCTACCAATCGTCCAGCCATACCTTGACCGACGAGGAAGTTGACCAAACCCAGGAACAGATGCTCACTAGGCTACATCAGGAACTGGGCGCTACTTTGAGAGATTGAATTAGTCAAGGAAAAGCAAAAGGTCTATCTTGCTTTATCTTTGAGACACTTTGGTATGTCTTGCTGTTAAACTGCAGCGTTGATCAAGACTGAGGGCTTACGGCCTCGTCTAAAAGTTTCTTCACCTGTGTTGCGAGGTTTTCCAAAGGCAAGAGCTGGGTTTCCTTCTCCGTGCGCCATTTGGCCTCTACTCTCTGGCTTTGTAAGGTGCGTGGAGATAAAGTCAATCGCAGTGGTATTCCCAAGAGGTCGGCATCATTGAATTTAACGCCGGGAGAATCGTCGCGGTCATCGAAAAGCACTTCAATGCCCTTTTTTTGTAACTTCTGGTAAATCTTTTCTGCCGTAGGGAGGACTGCGGGTTTGTCCAACGATAGGGGGCAAAGGTAGACTTGATAAGGAGCTGCGGAGAGTGGCCAGATAATGCCCTTGTCGTCGTGGCTTTGTTCTACTATAGCTGCCATCAATCGCCCCAGTCCAATGCCATAGCTGCCCATAACAATAGGCCGGGATTTGCCATCATTATCTAAGAAAGATGCTCCGAATCTCTCACTGATGAAGGTGCCCAGCTTAAATACATGCCCCACTTCGATACCCCGGGATGAGGATAATTTGCCTCGACATTTGGGGCAGCTATCTCCAGACCTAGCTAAGGCAATATCAGCTATGAGGTCAACCTGAAAATCCCTGGGATAATTGGCATTCCTTAGGTGATACCCCGGCTTATTAGCGCCAGCAATGAAATTGAAACCAAGGGTTATGGAATCATCAGCTACGACCTTGACTCCCTTTACACTTATGGGTGAGGCAAAACCAGCCACAATTTCAGCTCCATTCACTTCGTCTTCCGTAGCCAGGCGAAGCTCAGAGCACTTCAAAGCATTTCTTAACTTTGTTTCGTTGACTTCCAGGTCGCCCCGAATGGTAACGAAGATAAACTTTCCGTCGGCAAAGTAAAACACAGCCTTAAGAGTTTGACTTGTCAGCACACCCACAAAACCAGCTACTTCCTCTATGGTTTTCGCCTCCGGCGTGGCTATCTCCTCTAAAGGAAGCAGGGATTCAGCATTGCTTCTTGCCTTCACAAATTGAGCTTTCTCAGCATTGGCGGCATAGCCACAATTGGAACAATAAATAACCTCGTCTTCGCCAGTCTCGGTGATGACCATAAATTCGTGGGAATCCTTACCACCTATGGCGCCGCTATCAGCCTCTACCATCAATGCGGGCAAACCAAGGCGAGCATAGATATTCTTGTAAGCCTGACACATCTTTTGGTAGCTTTCATCGAGACCAGCTGCGTCGGCATCAAAGCTATAAAGATCTTTCATGATGAACTCACGGACTCTCAATAAGCCGCCGCGGGGTCGAGGCTCATCGCGAAGTTTGGTCTGTATTTGATAGAGGAGCAAGGGAAGCTCGCGATAGCTTTGCACGTAGCGGTGGACAAGGTCGGTAATGACTTCTTCATGGGTGGGTCCCAGAGCCAGTGTATGCTCTTTGCGGTCGGTCAAAGTAAATAAGGATTTGCCAAAGGAAACATACCTGCCTGACTGCTGCCACAATTCAAAAGGCTGCAACACAGGCAGCATCAATTCCTGCCCGCCGGCCTTATCCATTTCCTCCCTGATTATGCTCTCTATCTTTTTGAGCACCCGCCAACCCAGGGGCAAATAAGAATAAATTCCGGCAGCCTCCTGGGCAATCATGCCCGCCCTGAGCAATAACTGATGGCTTATGCTCTCAGCTTCTGCGGGCGCCTGCCTCAATGTCTTGCCAAAAAGCTTAGAAAACCGCATTTTAATTCAGAAAGAGCCCCCAGCCTTAAACAATTAATCCAAACTAAACGGTGGATATTTATCGGTTAATAAAATAGAATAACCGCCCACTCTTGTATTCCAACGAAAATAGCCTGAGACAAAATCGAAAGCCCAGCGGGGGTATCTGCCAGTGAATAGGATTGCCCACCACGAAATAAAAACCGCAACTCCTGCGGCTATACCGAGGAAGTATAGGACAATGTAATGAGGTATAGCCATAAAGAATCGAAAGAAGGTGGTCAATCGAGAAAGCCTCTCCGGGTGCTCTATTTCAATACTGATGGGATATCGTGTGATGACTATCCTGGCACCACAATTAGGACAGATTTCTGGCGTCCCTATTACTTCCTTGCCACAATTCCTACAAAACATTTGGACCTCCTTTTCTCAAAATTTCTCTATTTCTGCCATTAAGGCTTCTAATAGATTGTCCTCACTCGCCGTGCCCATCACATTCCCTTTCCTAAATATAGCACCTTTACCCTTGCCGCAGGCAATACCGACATCGGCATCTTTAGCCTCGCCAGGGCCGTTAACCACGCAACCCATAACTGCTACTTTAACAGGCTTGCTTATCTTCTCCAGGCGCTTGCTTACTGCCTCAGCCAGGGCAATGATATCAACTTCAGCCCGGCCGCAGGAAGGGCAGCTCACTAGAGTTGGCCCCCGCTGACGAAGTCCCAGGCTTTTTAGAATTTCGTAAGCTACAAATACTTCCTCACAGGGATGAGCGCTGAGAGAAACGCGTATGGTATCGCCAATCCCCTGATAGAGAAGTATGCCAATGCCTATAGCGCTCCGTATGGCTCCCGTCCGGGGAAGCCCAGCCTCAGTGACACCCAGATGTAGTGGATAGGGCATTTTATCGGCAATCGTTTGATAAGCCTGGATGGTGGTGGGAACATCAAAGGCTTTAAGGGAGACTTTGATTAAATTAAAGTCCAGGCTTTCCATAAGCCTTATCTGCTCCAATGCCATGTTGACCATGCGCTCAACCGGTGGAGCCTTGGGTTGAAAATTGGCAGGTAAGCTGCCAGTATTCACTCCAATACGGATAGGCACCTTTCTTTCTTTAGCAGCAGCTACTACTCTGGCAACCTGTTCTTTGTCTCCTATGTTACCGGGATTGAGACGAAGCCCGTCAACACCGGCCTTTAGCGCAGCTAAAGCTAAGCGGTAGTCAAAATGTATATCAGCGATAAGAGGTAAAGAAACGCTCTTTTTTATCGCTGCTATGCTTTCAGCCGCTTCCTTGTCGGGGACTGCCACTCGTACAATTTCGCAGCCGCAGTCCTCTAGCTTCTTAATCTGGTTTATAGTAGACGGAATATCACGGGTATCGGTCTTGGTCATGGACTGCACCACGATGGAGGCGTCGCCGCCAATGGTCACCTTGCCAATTCTTAATGGTTTAGAGGTTCGACGTCTCATAAAAAGGTTTCACCACTAATCAAACGCTGGATATCTATAAAGGTTACTAAAATCACAAGTGCAATTAAGAAAGCAGTGCCGATAGTATAGGCCAGGCGTATTGCCCGAGAGGAAAGACGTTTCCCACGTCTACACCCTTCGATGAATGCTACCAGCATCCCTCCCCCGTCTAGAGGAGGGAGGGGGAGGAAATTGAATATACCGATGCCCAGGCTGATTATACCGGCCATAAATAGTATGTTGCTTAAGCCAGAGGAGCGCACTGCCTCCACCGTTAACTGAGCAGCACCTATT
>DATBWO010000205.1:0-18657 GCA_036514775.1 Dehalococcoidia bacterium
GCTCAGGTCTATAAGCTTGAGCGAGCTTAATGAATTTACCTATTGGCTATTTAAATATCGTATAAAAAATCGTGATAAATCCTGTGTTGCCAGTGATACTAAGAAAGCCTTAATAAAGTTACACGGACTATTGAAGCTCAAGGCTAAATCGCTTCGGTTTTCACATTCAGCAAGCCAATAGCTCTTAGCTATCAGCCGATGATGAACTCAGTTGGGATAATTCTTGGTGTAGCCTCTTCAACTTATCTTCAAGCAGAGCAAGTTTTTCTTTTTCTTTTTCGACAACCTGAGCCGGCGCTTTGCTTAGAAAGGCATTATCTCTTAGCCTGGCTTTAAGCTGCGCAATTCTTTCCTTGATTTCCTCGCTTTCCTTCATCAGCCTTTGTTCTTCAGCAAGACGGTCTACCATGCCCGCCAAAGGCACAACTACTTCAGCTTCTTTCAACACCAAAACCAGGTCTCTATCTTTAGTGGATTCCCTTTTCTGGCGGCCAAGTATTGTTAAGGACCGCACTTTAGCCAATGTTTCTATCTTACTTGCTTCAGCGATAAGACTCGAAAGGAGCTCACCAGTATAAACTTGGGCTTCAATCCATTTGTCTGACTTTACCTTATATTGAGCCCGAACGTTACGGATAGAGCGGACAATCTCTATTACGGAATCCATCACCCGCTCTGCTTCTGGGGCAAAGGCTTTATCATCAGCGATGGGATAGGGAGCTATTATGATGGAAGCTGGCATCTGGCCTTTGTCAGGCAGACGTTGCTTTAAACCTTGCCACAACTCCTCGGTAATGAAAGGCATGAAAGGATGCAAAAGGCGCAGTGATTTTTCCAATGTATTAGCCAGGAAGGGCAGGGGTGAAACCTCACCAAAACCCTCTCCAGCCATGGAGAGGGCAGGGTGAGGACGAAGTCGTATTTTAGCAATCTCAATATACCAATCACAGAACTTCGACCAGACAAAATCGTAGATCTGCTGCTCTGCTTCACCAAACTGAAACTCTTCCATCAGTCTGGTAATACTTTTGATAAGTCGGTTTAATTGGCTATCAATCCATTGGTCTTCTATTCTCTGCGGCGGGAGCTTTATTGCCCGAGCCTCTAGCCTTTCAGCGTCCAGACTCTGCAGGATAAATCTGGTGGCATTCCACAGTTTATTGACAAAGTTGCGGCTGGACTCTAATTTACCTTTGCCCAGATTCATATCATTCCCCGGTGAAGTCCCAGTAGTTAGAGCAAAGCGGAGAGCATCAACACCATACTTACTTATTGCTTCAACGGGGTTTATGACATTACCTCGCAATTTGCTCATCTTCTCTCCGCTCTCATCCCGAATCAATCCATGAAGGTAAACGGTGTGGAAAGGTATCTCGCCGGTATCCTCTAGCCCCATCATAATCATCCGGGCGACCCAGAAGAAAAGGATGTCATAGCCCGTTTCCATCACCGAGCCGGGATAGAAATAGCGGAGGTCATCAGTGTCCTCTGGCCAGCCCAGCGTAGAATGTGGCCATAGCGCTGAGCTAAACCAGGTGTCGAGGACATCCGGGTCCTGCATGATTCGTTTGGAACCACAATGAATACATGTTGTCGGTTCATCTACCGAGGCAGTTACCTTAGCACAGTCCTGACAATACCATACCGGGATGCGATGTCCCCACCATAGTTGCCGACTGATGCACCAATCCCTGATATTTTCCATCCAATCGAAATATATCTTGGTGAAGCGCTCCGGAATTATCGTGATCTTCCCATCTTTAACAACCTCGATAGCAGCTTTAGCCAAGGGCTGTGTTTGAACAAACCACTGCAGGCTGACTTTGGGTTCAATCATTGTCTGGCAACGACCGCAATGTCCTACTGAATGAGAGTAGGGTTCGATTTTCTCCAAAAGCCTTTTGTCTTTCAGGTCGGCTAATACCTTATCCCGACAGGCAAACCTTTCCAGTCCGTGATAGGGTCCGGCATTCTCATTCATAGTGGCATCGGGATTCATGATATCTACCAGGGGCAAATTATGTCTCTGGGCTATTTCGAAATCCGTGGGGTCATGGGCGGGAGTTATCTTCAGTGCTCCGGTGCCGAAAGAAGTATCAACAGCATCGTCAGCAATTATAGGGATTTCCTTATCGATAATAGGAAGGGTGACACTCTTGCCTATGAGTTTTTTGTAGCGCTTATCTTCGGGATTTACCGCCACAGCCGTGTCGCCCAGAAAAGTCTCCGGTCGGGTAGTAGCTACGGTGACGAAGCCCTTACCTCGAGTTAGAGGATAGCGAATATAATAAAGGTGCCCGACGATATCCTTATGCTCTACCTCCAGGTCGGAAAGGGCAGTCTGGCAGCGGGGACACCAGTTTATCATCCGCTCTCCACGATAGATTAACCCTTTATCGTGCAGACGCACGAAGGCAGTACGCACTGCTTTGCTCGGACCCTCGTCCAACGTAAATTTTTCTCTAGTCCAATCGCAAGAAGCTCCCAATAGCTGATGTTGGCGTCTGATACTCCGCCGGCTCTTATTAGCCCATTCCCAGGTCAAATTAGTGAATTTTTCTCTACCTATCCCATCCTTAGTTTGCCCTTGTTTAGCCAGTTGCCGCTCCACAACCACTTGCGTGGCGATGCCGGCGTGGTCGGTCCCCGGTAACCATAGGGTGGGCTCCCCTTTCATTCTGTGCCACCTGACCATGATATCTTCCAGTGTCGCGGTCAGAGCATGCCCCAGGTGGAGTTCACCTGTAACATTGGTAGGCGGCATGATAATGACAAAAGGCTTCTTATTGGGGTCTATCCTAGGAGTAAAATAGCCTTGCTTGAGCCAGAAATCATACCATTTCTTTTCTATCTTGCCTGGCTCGTAGGCCTTAGGTAGTTCGGACATTAACTCTAAACCTATCTTAGCTATCGGTTGTAAATTGAAAGAGATCTTGATATCTGAACAAATTCAAAGCTTGTTTGGTCGTCGGGATTTTGACTTTGGAAGAAGTGCTACTACTCTATCCAAGACTCTCTCCGCCACCTCTCGCTTTGGCAAGATGGGTAAGCTATCAATCTTGCCTTCACGGTCAATTATGGTCACTCGATTGGTGTCAGTGCCAAATCCACTGTCGCTAGCTGTAATATCATTGGCTACGATAAGGTCAAGTCTCTTTTGCTTTAGCTTTCCCCTGGCATTTTCCACCAGGTTGCTGCTCTCGGCGGCGAAGCCTACTTTAATGAAATTTCCTTTGACGCTGCTTAATATATCCGGGGTGCATTCCAGTTCTAAGGTTAATCCTGCCTTTCCTTTTTTAATCTTATCTTTAGCCACTTTCGTCGGACGGTAATCAGCTACGGCGGCGGCCATAATTAGAGCATCAGCCTGGGGAATTATATTCTCTACTGCTTGGTACATTTCCTGAGCCGTGTCGACTTTGATTACGTCAACGCCTACAGGCTCGGGTAACGAGGTAGGGGCAGTAATCAATGTTATTTTAGCTCCCCGGTCACGCGCTGCTTCAGCCAGAGCATAGCCCATCTTCCCTGAGGAGCGGTTGCTGATGTAGCGAACCGGGTCAATAGGCTCCTGAGTGCCACCAGCGGTGACCACGACACGCTTGCCAGCTAGATCAACACCTTTCCCGACTATTTGACGGATGCTGTCTATGATATCACTAATATCGGCAAGTCGCCCCAGACCTTCTTTACCCGAAGCTAACCAGCCTGTGGCTGGATCAATAATCACAAAGTTACGAGCTTTGAGCTTAGACAAATTATCCTGGGTGACTGGATTAGTGTACATATTGGTTTCCATAGCTGGGGCAATAAGCACCGGCGCTTTGGTAGCGAGGACTGTGCAGCATAGCACGTCGTCAGCAATGCCAGCAGCCAGCTTGGCAATGATATTAGCGGTAGCCGGGGCAACGACTACTATATCAGCGGATTTGGCCAGAGAGACATGCTCAATACTGAATTCGGAAGCTAAATCAAACATTTCGGTGACAGCCGGCCTTCCTGTAATGGCCCGGAAGGTAACAGGTGATATAAACTGCATGGCTTCTTTAGTCATAATTACATTCACCTTCGCCCTTGCCTGAGTTAACTGGCTGGCAATCTCTGCCGCTTTGTAGGCAGCAATGCTCCCTGTTATCCCTAAAACTATGGTTTTCTTGCTAAACATTACTGTTCCTTGTTCATTTCATAAATGAGACGCAGTCCAATCAAAGTTAAATCAGGATTTATTAGGTCTATTGCCGGTACGTCTTCGGCTAAAAGGTAAGCCTGCCCACCGGTAGCTATCACCTTGGCCTTGCTTCCCAATTCTTGCTCTATTCGCTGAACCATGCTCTCAATAAGCCCGATGTAACCAAATATTATACCTGATTGCATAGCCGCGACAGTATTTTTGCCGATGACCTGCTTAGGGCGGCTTAGCCCAATTCGAGGGAGCGCAGCAGTACGAGTGTATAAAGCTTCAGTGGCTATGGCAATCCCCGGGGCAATAGCCCCACCAAGATAGTCACCTTCCTGGGAAACAACATCGAAAGTGGTGGCAGTGCCCAGGTCAATAACTATAACCGGTTTTCCGTAGAGGTTCTGGGCAGCCACGGCGTTGGCCACGCGGTCAGGGCCAACCTCACGAGGATTATCCAGGCGGATGCGCATGCTTGTCTTAACACCAGATTCGACCACTAGGGGTTTGGTATTCAAATATTTCCTACACAATTCCACAAATGTATGCAGCAGCGGGGGCACGACGCCGCATAATACTACTCCAGTAACCTTTGAAGGCAAGACTTTCTTCCGCTCCATCAGGTTGAGTAATACTCCCCCATATTCGTCTGAAGTACGGTTAATGCCCGTAGCTAAATTCCAGGTAGCCTTTAGCTTATCGCCATCAAATATTCCCAGCTTAATGTTAGTGTTCCCAATATCAATTGCTAATAACATAGTGCTTAACTTTATCTTTATCCTCCTGGCATTATGGACTGAGTATAGCACTGCTAGCTAATCCATGCCACTATTGAGGTTCTGGGAAGGCGGGCATTAGCTAGAAGTATGCTTTTTGACACCCCTTCCTTGCTGCAAGTCTTGTAGCTTCTTAACCATGGCTTGCCAGTGCGTGCCCGGCCAGTAGATGCGATGACAGGCAGGGCATTGCGTGTATTGAGTTTGAGTTTCAAAAACGTGAGGAGGGATCAGGGTTTGCACCTCTTCTTTATTCCGGCCTATTAATGCTTGATTGCATTCAAGACAAAGCGAGAAAGGTTTGAAATGATAATTTAAATTCAAAGTTTCCACTACTTCCTGCACCTGGAGTTTCGGGTCATCCTGTTTAATGTGTATAGTTTTGAGTGTGCCGTTTGTGACCAGGCGCCTTTTCATAAATTGGGCATCTTTAGTCAAAATCACTCTGTTCTCGCTAAGTGCTATTTTAATCATTTGACCATCATTTTTTTGCTTAAGCAGCAGAGTATCATAGCCCATCAGTCTTAACCATCGAGCCAGTTTAGCCACGTTGTTATCGGCAATGAATTTAATTTCCATAGCTGGCTAGAGTAAAGGTAACTGATTCGGCTGGACGGCTTAGAGGTATCGCCGTCGGCGCATGTAGAGAAATATGACTCCCGCTGTAATCGCCATAAGGGCAAGTAAAATCCCCAAAGGTAAAAGGCTCCCAGTGTGTACTCCACCAGGTAGCGCGATATTCATACCGTAAATGCTAGCTATCAAGGTAGGTGGTGCCAGAAGTCCCATTATGATGGTCAGTATCCGCATTATCTCTTGAATTCGATGTGAGGTTAACCAGTTGCTGGTATCAGCAAGCCCATCTACGACCTCTTTGCAATCCTCCAGTCCATCCCAGATTTTCCGAATGTGGTCAGCAATATCACCGAAATAGACATCCTGATCCTCTTTAAAGAAAGGATATTCTTCTTTTTCAAGAGTCTCAATTACCGCAATCTGGGGATGAACGACGCGGCGGAAGGAAATAAGGTCTCGGCGAATCAGGGAAATCTCGCGGACGGTCTCCGGAACGGGCTTGGTGAGGATAATATCCTCTATATCGTCAATGTTCTGGGTAACTTTATTTAGTATAGGGAAGCCAGAGGCAACCAATCTATCAAGGATGTGATAGAGAAGAAATCCTGAGCTTCGCCCCACATAACGTTTGCGGCTTTCCTTATCAGTCTCGCATTCCTGGAAAAAGTTAGCCAGTGGCTTGAGGTCGCCAGTGCAATGGACGGTCACAACGTAATTCTCACCAATGAAGATATCCATTTCACTGGGTCTGGTTATACGATTCTCTTTATCAAATACCGGGAAATGCAGCACCATAAACAAGTAATCTTCATATTCATCAATTTTGGGACGCTGTATGCGGCTGAGGACATCATCCAGGTCAAGAGGATGGAAATGGAAACACTGAGCTAAGTATTCAACTTCATTGGAAGTAGGTTTTTCAATATAGAGCCAGGTCAGCTTGCGTTCCTTAATTGAGCGGATATTCAATTCTTTTTGTTCCACAGATGACATATTACCCCTCTGCATAACAAATTTCATCTATTTTAGCATTAATCCCATGGTTAAAGTAGCTATTACCACTTAACCTTTTAGGCCGTTCATGTCAAATCCGCGTGATCCAGATTGTTGACAGAAGATGGATTTTCCCATATCCTTTTTGGCTGCAAAAATCTTTAAGGAGGTTAAGGAATGCCAGTTAATATGATTGTCTGCTGTAAGCAAGTACCTGATCCGGAGGCGCCGCCAGCGGTGTTTAAGGTGGTGAACAATAAAATAGCCTTACCACCGGACATAAAACCTGTAATCGGTCAATACGAGGAATTCGCTTTGGAAGCTGCCCTCAAAATCAAGGATACCGTGGGGGGCAAAATTACTGTGCTCAGCTTGGGTAATAATTTTGTTCGCGATGTGATTAAGAAAGCGTTAGCTGTGGGAGCTGACGAACTTGTCCTCCTCGAGGACAAAGCTTTTGAAGATGGCGATAGCTGGGCAACTGCCAATGCATTGGCTATGGCAATAAAGAAAATAGGGGCATATGACATTATTTTCTGCGGGAGGCAGTCCTCTGACTGGGATGCCGGGCAAGTGGGTCTAGGCATTGCTGAGATTTTAGGAATCCCGGCTGTAACTTTAGCTCGTAAGGTAGGGGTCACTGATGGAAAAGCGAGGGTTGAGCGAGTTATTCCCGACGGCTACCAGGTTGTTGAAGTGACGCTTCCTGCCCTGATTACGATAACCAGCGGGTTAGGAGCACTTCGTTATCCCACTTTGAAAGGGATCATGGCCGCGGGTAAAAAACAACCTGTCATTTGGAAACCAGCAGATATTGGGCTTGAGCCTTCACAAGTTGGCGTTGCTGGAAGGCGTAGCAAGTTAGATAAGCTCTTCCAGCCAGTTAAGGAAGCCAAATGTGAAATAATCAAAGGAGAGACGCCCGCAGAGGCCGGCGCTAATCTAGCCGTGAGGCTCAGGGAAGCCAAATTGCTTTAAAGTTAAGGAGGGAATAATGGCTGAATATAAAGGTATATTAGTTTGTGGTGAGCTAACAGACGGGAAGTTAGCCTCCATTACCACTGAGTTACTGGGATGTGGTAGGAAGCTTGCTGATGACCTGAAAGAAGACTTATCTTGCCTTCTAGCCAGCGATGCTGTCGGCGTGGCATCTAGGGAAGCAATTGCCTTCGGAAGTGACAAGGTTTATGCTGTAGAACACTCCGCCCTCAAAGAATATCAAGCTGATTCCTATATGCAAGTCGCGGGAAAACTGGTCAAAGAGATTTCACCTCGTGTGATACTTATAGGACAAACATCCGTGGGTAGAGACATGGCTCCTCGCCTTGCCTGTATACTGGGTACCAGTCTGACAACAGATTGTCTCAACTTAAGCATAGACTCGGGGACAAAGCTGTTGATGCAAACGCGTCCTGTTTACGGCGGCAATGCTCAAGCTGTATTCACTAGCGAACTTATGCCTCAGGTAGTTACTGTCAGGACTAAGGCAATGTCACCGTTGGAGCGTGATGACTCGAGGAAAGGAGAGGTCATACCCACTAAGATTAACATAGATACGTCGAAAGTAAGGACAAAGATATTAGAAACTGTTAAGGAGGAGGAGGCCGGCATTAAGCTTGAGGATGCCCCTGTGATTGTCTGTGGAGGCAGGGGAATAGGTGGGCCTCAGCCCTTCCAGGCTATATTGAAGGAACTAGCAGATTTGCTGCATGGCGCGGTAGGTGCTTCACGTCCTCCTGCTGATAATGGCTGGGTGCCAGAGGGACTGCATATCGGCCTTACTGGAAAAATTGTTGCCCCGGATATCTACATTGCTATAGCTATTTCAGGTGCTAGCCAACACACGGCTGGATGTTCCGGTTCCAAGCACATCATAGCCATCAATAAGGACCCTGAGGCTAATATATTCCGGGAGGCGGCATTTGGAGTGGTGGGTAAATATGAAGAAGTAGTGCCAGCCTTCACTAGCAAGCTAAAGGAATTGTTAGCTGGCTAAAATAACATAAAGGGATAGACAGAAGCTCTTGAGAAACCCAGTTTTGTCGGCTGGGTTTCTATTTCCCCAATATGAAGTGCACTAAACGGCGGCACAAGAGCCTACAGAGATTAAACTTTATTACCTAAGGAACTAAAGTGAGTTTTAGGGTTGGCTTATATTATTTATCAAAACTTTAACTCTTGCCCCTCTAGTTCACATAATAGAAGTTGATATATGAAGCCTTTGATTGGTCTATCCGCCAAATAAGATTCCAGCGGGTCTTTGTATTCAGCCCATCTTCGAAATCCGTATCTCTCATAAAACCAGAAGCTTGCAGTCTCGTCCGTGGGCACTAAAATAGCTTTAACCTTGTATCTCAAAGCGTGACGGACAAAGCGATCCATAAGGGCGTGCCCGATGCCCTTGCCCTGATATTTTGGAGCGGCGGCGAAAAGCACAACCTCTGCTTCACTTGCAGGCATGTTTCTTCTGAACGCTCCCAACGACTGCAGGCTTGGCTTAATGAGTCTGATTAGTTTCCTCCGGCTTCCGTATCTGCCAAGTAGAAAGCGCACTGAAATTAAAAGCCACTGCTTCAGTGTTTGGCACATGTCAATCAGGACAGACTTCTGCCTGACTCGCCCAAAGAGGAGTCCTGCTACTTCTCCATCCGCAATAGCAAGTTCATAGTAGTTAGAAATGGCATAACAACCGTCTATCTGGGCTTGCATAAATTTGCTAGCCTCTTCCCTGGTAAATCTACTAGTGTTGAGCGGAAAAGCTTCTACCGCAATACTGGCGCAAACCGGGAGATCTGTTCTTTGGCAACAACGAAAACTAATGCTGGGATTCATAGTGTAGTTCCTTCTCCTGCCTTCGCCGTTGGGACAGATGGTTACGATGGTCAGTTTAAGTTGCAGTGTTCAAGCTCATTGATGTAGCTTCCAGACGCTATCAGCTGCCCTATTTCTTCTTGTCGGCGATGATTTTCTGAGCGATATGAGCTGGCACTTCTTCATAATGGTCAAATTCCATAACAAAGCTGCCGCGCCCTTGCGTCCTTGACCTTAAATCTGTGGCGTAGCGAAGCAGCTCTGCATAGGGTGCCTGAGCCTGGATAGCATTGATGCCATTGCCGGGATTCATCCCAAACACGCGTCCCCTCTTAGTATTAAGATCACTAGTAATATCCCCGGTATACGCCTCAGGTACGGTTATAGTAAGATTCATTATAGGCTCAAGCAATACCGGCTGTCCCTGGGATAATCCCTTTTTTAAGGCCTGTGCTCCCGCAATCTTAAAAGCAATGTCCGAAGAATCTACTGCATGGAAACTGCCATCGTAAAGGGTTACCTTAACGTCCACTACTGGATAACCAGCTAAACCCCCTTCTTGTTTCGCCTCATTGACTCCCTTTTCCACAGAGGGAACATAGTTCTGGGGTATTGCCCCCCCGAAGATTTTCTTAGCAAATTCAAATCCCCCGCCCCGAGGCAAAGGTTCCAGCTCCAGCAAGACATGTCCATATTGACCGTGTCCTCCAGTCTGCTTTCTATGTTTATACTCTGCCTTGGTTGACGTAGTAATAGTTTCCTTGTAAGGAATCTTGGGCAGGTCTAATTTCACCTCTACCCCAAATTTGCGACGTATTTTCTCTTTGACTGTCTCCAGATGGCTATCGCCAACTCCGGAAATAATAAACTCGTTAGTATCAGCCTCTCGACGTGTTTGGAGAGAAGGGTCCTCCTCACAAATCCTGGGCAGGACGGTGCTCATCTTATCTAAATCGGTTTTCGTCTGAGGCTCGATTGACATGCTGAAATTCGCTTTGGGGAATTCGATACCAGTGAATATCACAGGATGTTCGCGAGCACAGAGGGTATCGCCGGTGGTGGTTAAGCTTAACTTCGCCACTACACCGATATCTCCGGCAGCGACCTGTGGCATTGGCTGTTGATTTTTGCCCAGCATGGTAAAGAGTTGGCCAATCCGTTCCATGCTATTCTTGTTGGCATTCCACACCTGGGAATTACTGGAAATAACGCCTGAATAAACCCGAAAATAGCTGAGCTTGCCAACATATGGGTCGGCGCTGGTTTTAAAAACAAGACCGGACAAGGGGGACTCTGCATCAGGTTTGATCTCTTCTTGATTACCGGTGGAAGCATTCTTAGCAACGATGGCATCCTTTTCCTCTGGCGAAGGCAGGTAGGAGCAAATACCATTGAGGACTTGCCGGGTGCCGATGCCCTTCAAAGCAGAGCCAGCAAAAACGGGCACCAGCTTGCCAGCAATGGTCGACTTTTTTATCGCAGTCCCGATTTCATCGGGACTTATAGCCTCGCCCTCCAGATACTTGTTAATGAGTTCATCATCAACTTCCACGGCGGCTTCTATTAATTTCTCACGGCTAGCTTCTGCTTGTTTCTGAAGTGCCGAAGGTATTTCGGCTTCCTGTGAATCTGTGCCAATGTAAGCCTTCATAGTCACCAAATCTACAATGCCTTGCAAATCTCTTTGTGCACCTATGGGCAGTTGAAGAGGCAGACATTTTGGTGACAACTTAGCTTGAATTCCCTTCACAGTGGAGAAGAAATCAGCATTATCACGATCCATCTTATTAACAAATATTAACCTAGGCAAATTCGCTTTTTCAGCATCGTTCCACATCTGCTCCGTGCCTACCTCCACGCCCGAAGCAGCGCATATTACAATTATTGCTCCATCGGTGACCCTCAATCCCGATCTTACCTCACCAATAAAATCAGCATATCCCGGGGTATCAATGAGATTCAGTTTCATCCCCTGCCACTGAATTGGCAGCAGGGACAGATTGATGCCCATATGACGTTCTATCTCGAGCGGATCATAATCTGATGTAGTAGTGCCATCTGCAGCGCTACCTAGTCGCTGAATAGCACCTGAGGTAAAAAGCATAAACTCGGCAAGCGAGGTTTTCCCCGCCCCTTGGTGAGATAGCAAGACGACGTTTCGGATGGGCATGGCCCTCCATTATAATCTTGTTCCTGAAGATAAGCAACCTCTGTTACATTACGAAGCGTAATGCTATAATGTAACAGTCACGCTGAGATGAAACTGAGTTACGAACAGGTGAGGCATATCGCTTGGCTTGCTCGCTTGGGCTTAAGCGGGGAGGAGGTGGAGAAATTTAGCCTCCAGCTATCTCATATTCTGGAGAACTTCGAAATACTCAAGCAAGTGGATACAGCCAACGTGCCACCAGCGACTCACACCATTCCATTACAAAATGTCTTCAGGAAAGACGAGGTGGCTGGGTCATATTCTCAAGCCGAGATTTTATCAAATGCACCAAAACAGGCAGAAAAATGTTTTAAAGTCCAAGCAATACTAGAGTGAACTCATCAGGCAGATGATTACTCACATAGTTATCGCTATCGTCATTGGCTACCTCCTTGGCTCTTTTCCTTCAGCATATCTTGTCGGTCGTCTGAGAAAAGGGATAGACATTCGAAAGGTCGGAAGCAAAAACATGGGCGCTATGAATGTCTTCTACGAGGTCGGACCGATGGAAGCTGTGCTAGTAATCTTAGCTGACCTGGGCAAAGGCATAGGAGCAATTCTTTTGGTGCGGTGGTTGTCAGGCTACCCCCTGATTTCACCGTTTGAGCTTCTTACCGGGCTTACCGGCACGGCTGCTGTAATAGGCCACATCTTTCCCATCTTCCTCAAATTCCGTGGCGGTAAAGGAGCAGCCACCGCCATCGGAGTTCTCCTTTTCCTGATGCCCAAAGCAAGTCCATTTCTGGGCATTGTTTTTGCCATAGCTTTACTTATTACTCGTAATCCTACCTTTAGTTATAGCCTACTTCTTATTATTTTCCCATTTGTTGCCTGGCTAATCTACTTCGACTACCATGGCGAGGATTTAATATTCTTTTCCATAGGCGTGGGGGTATTAATGGGCCTACAATACATTCCCAGGCTTAAAGAAATGCACAACAAAACTGGCGGCGACTGGCGTAGAGTTATCAAGCGTCGCAGCTTCAAAGAAAGGTTCTGAATATGCCGGCGAATGAACTATACCAGCTAACTATTCATGAAGCACACAAGCTTCTTAAACGAAGAAAAATTTCCTCAACGGAACTGACCAAATCTGTACTGAAGCGTATCGCTGAGATAGAAGGGAAAGTTCACGCCTGTGTCACTATTGTTGAAGACATCGCTCTGAAAGAGGCCGGGAAAGTCGATAATTACATTAAAACTGCCCATGAAATTACCCCTTTAACCGGCATTCCTACCTTAATCAAAGATGTCCTATGCACCAAAGGGATAAGGACTACCTGTAGTTCAAAGATGCTGGAAAACTTTGTTCCTCCCTATGATGCTACGGTAATAGAGAAGCTGAAGGCACAGAAGGCGGTAATAGTCGGAAAAACGAATATGGATGAATTTGCCATGGGCTCTTCTACGGAGCACTCCGCCTTTTTCCCCACCCACAATCCCTGGGATTTAAGTCGTGTCCCTGGGGGTAGCAGCGGTGGCTCAGCAGCTGCTGTAGCTGCTGATGAGACTATTTATTCTCTGGGCTCTGACACTGGAGGCAGCGTCCGTCAACCAGCCGCACTTTGCAGTGTGGTGGGACTTAAACCAACTTACGGTCGGGTCAGCCGCTTCGGCTTGATTGCTTTCGCCAGCTCCCTTGACCAAATTGGACCAATCACCAAGGATGTCACTGACTGCGCCTTAGTGATGAATGCCATTGCTGGGTATGACTCCCGAGACTCAACATCGGTGTCTTATCCCGTCCCGGACTACACCCAGAAGCTAATTCCCGACATCAAGGGGCTAAAGATTGGTATTCCCAGGGAATATCTTGGCGAGGGCATGCAGAACCAGGTACTAGCGGCTTTGCGAGCGGCTATAAATAAACTCCAGGAACTGGGTGCGGAAATAGATTGGGAAGTTTCTCTACCGCATACTAAATACGCTCTGGCTGTTTACTATATACTTGCTCCATCCGAAGCTTCGGCGAATCTGGCTCGCTACGATGGAGTAAAATACGGCTTTTTCGAGAGAGATGCCAGTAATGTAATTGAGACAACGGAGAGGACGCGGCAATTTGGCTTCGGTCTTGAGGTTAAAAGGCGTATAATGCTCGGCACCTACGCTTTATCCGCAGGTTATTATGACGCTTACTATGTGAAAGCACAGAAGGTGCGCACACTGATAAAACGGGAATTTGACCAAGCCTTTGAAAAATATGATGCCCTGGTCACCCCGACTTCGCCCATAGTGCCTTTTAAGCTGGGTGAAAAGTTAGAAGACCCGATGCAGATGTATCTGAGCGATGTCTGCACCTTACCCATAAACATAGCTGGAATCCCGGCTATCTCCATACCTGCTGGCTTCGCTGACAACCTACCTATAGGTATGCAAATCATGGGCAAGCCTTTCAGCGAGGAAATACTGCTGCGCATTGCCTTCGCCTATGAGCAAGCCACCGATTGGCATAAGAGAAAACCAAAAATACGATAAGCCAACACGAGCCTAAACTATGTACAGGAGTTCGAGAAGAGCCCCGTGGTAACCTCCGCCCCCCGTTGCCTTTGTTTCCGTTATTGCTAATTTATAGTTTGTATCTTCTTGAGTGCAGCCAGTTAACAAGCTTCACTTCAAATTCGGGGACAGTCCTTAGCTCGTTGTGATGCTTCACTGCTAGTATCATGAGCACACTTAGCATAAATGACAATTCCCAGTAGCTTGCCCTAGTAGCTGCCAAGAAAGCCAGTGTCCCTGTTGGGCCCAGTATCACTGTCCAACTATGGGTCTTTATGAAGAGAAAACCCAAGAACATAAAGATAGCAAATGATAAACACATCTCAGGGTAAGGTAGTGCCAGCAGCACTCCATAAGTAATGGCTATTGACTTGCCGCCCCTAAAGCGCAACAGTGGGGAGAAGGCGCTTCCCAATATCGCACTCACTGCGACTCCCACAACTGTTGCCCCGGGGAGTGCAAAGAATGAGTGTGCCAGGACTACAAAAGGGGTACCTTTTGCTATATCCAGGGTTAGGGCAAGACTGCCTGCTTTGCGTCCTCCCGCTCGGAAGACATTGACCGCCCCCGGATTACCATCTCCGTAATCCCTTATGTCTTTGCCCATGAGGCGCCGCCCGACCCACAGCGAAAAAGGACACGCTCCCAGGCAAAAAGCGGCCACCGTCAGTAATATGAAATAGGACACTTCCATTATGACTAATCTTAAGTATACTCATTACAAGCTGTCAATGGAAGTATTCTATCTATCAGCTATACAAAATGACGAATTGTTAAGGCACGACATAGTGCTAAAAGGATTCTTAATTTGGTTTTGGGTTTTGCACTTTTACAAGCCCGCTTCAACCCTCAGTATTTCAGCTTTGTCTATTCCCTGCTAGAGTGAGGGTGTTAAGTTTCAGGCTGCCGAAATTAGCTTAAACCATACTCTACCTATGGTTGAATAGATATATCCTGTTTCGACCTGACAAAGTCGCGTTTTCAAGGATGGCGAATTAGGTAGAGTGTGAACGAGGGTATCAATTCGAGGCTTAAGGCATCTTAACAATAAGCCCTAGTCTATTGCTTTATGCTTCGCCGGGCAGAGGAGATATCCCTCAATCGTTGTGCCTGGGTGAGCAATTTCTTCCTCAGCCTGATATTCTCAGGAGTTACCTCAACCAGTTCATCCTTATTGATAAAATCAATAGCTTGCTCTAAACTCATCTGCACAGGCGGAGTCAGCTTTATGCTAATGTCGGACGTAGACGAGCGCATATTGGTCTTCTTCTTTTCTTTGCACACGTTGATGGCTATGTCCCGTGGCCGTGAATTCATCCCCACTATCATACCTTCATAGACCAGCGTGCCTGGTTCAATGAAGGTGAGTCCCCGCCCCTGGGCATTGTTAAGGCCATAGGTGACAGCTACGCCCTGCTCCGATGCTACCAGAACACCGCTGCGAGTCGAGACTATGGCTTTCCGCCAGGCTTCATAGCCAAGAACAATGGTATTCATGATGCCTTCACCACGGGTGGCAGTAAGAAAAGCACTACGGAAACCAATGAGTCCTCTTGTAGGTATATGGAATTCCAGACGTATGTTATCATGGCCATCGTTGTGCATATCAGTAAGCTGAGCTTGGCGTTTGCTCAGCATCTCGGTCAAAACCCCCACGTATTCATCTTTGGTATCAAGAGTAAGAGCCTCCACGGGTTCCACAAGTTTGCCGTCAACTACTTTGGTAATAGCTTCTGGCCTGGAGACCTCAAATTCGTAGCCCTCGCGGCGCATGGTCTCAATCAGAATAGCCAGATGCAGTTCTCCTCTCCCTTTTACCAGGAAGGTGTCTGGGCTATCTGTATCTTGTACCCTGAGGCTGAGATTAGTTTCCAGTTCCTTGTAGAGTCGTGCCCGTAACTGGCGTGTGGTGCTAAAGCGCCCCTCGCGGCCAGCGAACGGTGAGGTGTTTACTCCGAAGGTCATCTCCACCGTTGGTTCGCCAATTTCTATGCGTGGTAGAGCTTCAGGCTGCTCCGGGCTGGCAATGGTATCTCCAATGCCGACTTTTTCGAGGCCGGTCACAGCTACTATGTCACCCGCCTCGGCCTCTGCTACCTCCAGTCGTTTGAGACCGAGATACGTAAGTACTTCACTAATCTCATAATGACTTAGACTCCCATCAGCACTCAGACAGACTACGGGATCGTGGGCAGCAACCTTGCCTCTCCAGATTCTACCAATAGCTATTTTGCCTTTGTGGCTGTCGTAGTCCAGGTTAGAAACCAGCATTTGAAATGGCCCACTTTCAATTTGCGGTGGTGGTACTGCTTCTAAAATGCATTCGAAAAGAGGAGTGATGTCTTTGCCTTCAATACCTAGCTCGCTTACGGCTGTACCTTCCGCGGCACTGGCATATACTACCGGGAAGTCAAGCTGGTCAGCGCTGGTAGCTAATTTCAAGAACAGGTCCTCGGTGAGCTTAAGCACCTCTGCTATCCGCGAATTCTGTCTGTCTATTTTATTGATAACCACAATGGGCTTTAGACCCTTTTCCAGAGCTTGGCGAAGCACGAACTTAGTCTGGGGCATGGGACCCTCTATAGAATCCACCAAAAGCAGGCAGCCATCAGCCATGTTTATGACGCGCTCTACCTCACCGCTGAAATCAGCATGCCCGGGGGTATCGATGATATTAATCTTGACTCCCCGGTAAATCACGGCGGTATTCTTAGCCATAATGGTAATGCCTTTTTCACGCTCTAAGGCATTCTGGTCCATTATCAAGTCGCCTACTTTCTGGCTATCCCGGAAGACCTTGCTTTGTTTAAGCATGGCATCTACCAGAGTAGTCTTACCATGGTCAACGTGGGCAATAATAGCTATATTTCTTATGTCGCTGCGATAATTCATATATGTTAACGAAATCCTGTCTCTATCCAGTCTTGTTTACAGTCCACGCCTGTCATTGTGAATCTGGTGTTTTCAGTCTTCTACGACCGGGTCAGCGTTTTTGTGTCGTTAGTCAGGCGTGTATTAGTGTAGGGACTCTGTTCGGAAGCGGTGAAGGTAAACGTAGTTCCGAAGACAGCACATTTGATTCACTTGCCTTGAAAGCTCATTGGGCGACCATTCTTCTTTTACATAGCTAGAGTTCGGGTCATCCAACACTTAGAAGAATCTGAGGTCATTTAAGTATGTAACAACCTAAACTGAAACTACTGAGCATATCATACACCAAAGAGACCCGCTCTGCAAATAAATAGTCTAACCCTGTTGGTAGGAAGAACGCCACAACTAGAATCCAATGATTTTTTACTGGACACCGATGACGTGCTTTATCGCTTACTGTCTCACAGTACTTCGCCTAATTGGTAACAACATGATGGGTTGTTGAGGCAGGACATTGGTGCTAAAAGGACTCTTGACTTGGTTTTGGGTTTGCGCTATTTCAAGCCTGCTTCTTTTCTTAAGATTTCGGCCTTATCCGTTCTCTCCCAAGGCAGGTCCAGGTCTTCTCTGCCGAAGTGCCCGTAAGTAGCAGTTTGCCGGTAAATGGGACGGCGCAGGTTCAAGGTCCTCATGATAGCCTCAGGGCGAAAGTCGAAATGCTTGTTGACGAGATTTGATATGACTTCGTCAGGGACCTTTCCCGTGCTGAATGTCTCGATGGATAATGATAGAGGATGAGCTTTCCCGATAGTATAGGCAACCTGAAGCTCGAGGTAATCGGCAAGTCCGGCAGCTACTATATTTTTGGTGACATATCTGGCCATATAAGCGGCGGAGCGGTCTACCTTAGTAGGGTCTTTGCCTGAAAAACTGCCTCCACCGTGTCCGCAGGCACTGCCATAAGTATCGGCAATGATTTTGCGCCCGGTAAAACCGGTGTCGCTCACCGGACCACCGATGACAAACTGCCCCGCGCTGTTAATGTAGTATTCAGTCTTCTTATCCAGCAATTTGGTGGGAATAGTCTGTTTAATCACCTGCTCTATAAGGTCGTGCTCAATGACATCGCGTTCCACTCCGGGGTTATGGTGAGCACCCAGAACAACACAGACCACTCTCTTGGGTATGCCACGAGTGTATTCTATAGTCACCTGGGATTTACCATCGGGCCTTAAATAAGGCACAGTTTTGTCTTTTCTTACCTGAGCCAGGCGCCGGCATAGCTTGTGTGCCAGCATAATAGGCAAAGGCATGAACTCAGGGGTTTCTCTGCAGGCGAAGCCGACCATCATTCCCTGGTCACCGGCGCCAGTTTTGTCTAAAACCTTGTCAGTTGCCTCTCCCATCCTCGCTTCCCAGGATTGACCAACTCCGGCGGCAATGTCGCTTGACTGTTCCTTAAGTGAGACGATGACTCCACATGTCCGATAATCGAAGCCATATTCGGGTTTGGTATAGCCCGCCTCTTTGATTACCTGGCGCACAATTTCGGGAATCTCCACATAACCCTTGCAGGTAACCTCACCCAGAACTATCACCATGCCCATGGCCGCTGATACTTCGCAGGCCACGTGGGCGAAGGGGTCTTTGTCCAGCATGGCGTCCAGGATGGCGTCTGAAATCTGGTCGCACAGCTTATCAGGATGTCCCTCGGTGACTGACTCCGCAGTGGCTAAATAGGAATCCGA
>DATBWO010000206.1:0-6938 GCA_036514775.1 Dehalococcoidia bacterium
AACCATTTAAGCTTTTCCCTACAAAGCCTGTAGTGGATACGGTTGTGTCACAATTGAAGCAGGACGCTACGGCTATGCCGTTAGCAACCAAGAAAGAGCTTTTAGATAGCTATAATGATATTATGTTAAGCAGCCCAAAAATTCAAAGCTCACGAATCAATTACCATGATGCCAGGAGACAACGTATTTTCGCCAATTCCGAAGGTAGTTACATAGAGCAAGCTAAAACTGACCTGACTTTACGATTGACGGCCATAGCTCGTGAGGGTAACGAGGTCCAGCAGGCAGGACTAAGCCTGGGCAGCAATGGCGAGTTTTCTGCCGTGGAGGGGCTACATGAGCAAGCCAGAGAGATAGCGAGGCGTGCCGCCGCCCTTCTTTCTGCCCCCCAGGTAAAAGGTGGAGAATATACCGTAATTTTGGACCCTGTTCTGGCGGGAGTCTTTGCTCATGAAGCTTTCGGGCACTTGTCCGAGTCCGACCATGTATATCAAAATGAAAACCTGCGGCAAATAATGGTCCTGGGAAAGAGATTCGGCGGCAAGCATCTCAATATCAGTGATGACCCGACAATTCCTAATTTACGGGGCAGCTATAAATATGATGATGAAGGGACGCCGGCCAGGAAAACCTATCTTATTCGGGAGGGCACTCTGGAGGGAAGGCTTCACTCCCGGGAAACAGCGGCTAAGATGGGAGAAAAGACTACGGGAAATGCTCGAGCTATTAATTATCTCTTTCCCCCCATAGTGCGAATGAGCAATACTTTTATTGAGTCAGGTAGCGCTTCGTTCGAGGAAATGCTTGGTGACATTAAAGAAGGCGTCTATGTTAAGGATTGGTACGGCGGGACGACCAGTCTGGAGATGTTTACCTTCTCCGCTGCGGAAGCTTACATGATTCGCCGGGGGAGATTAGCGGAGCTATTGCGCCCCGTGGTGCTAACCGGTAATGTTTTTACTACCTTGCAAAATATAGATGCCATAGGCAATGACCTGGAGATGAATCAGGGTGGTGGCTGTGGAAAAGGGGGGCAATATCCGTTACCCGTTTCTAACGGGAGCCCACATATCAGGATTCGTCATTGTGTGATAGGAGGAAGGTAGCGAATAAAGCTCAAATTCCAAACAAATGACATCGTTTGGGAAAATAAAAGAGAAAAAATAAAAATGCAAAATGACAAAGCAAAATACATGACAAATCCTAAGCACGAAATACGAAATCCGAAATAAATGACAATGAACCAAAATCAAAATTCGGAACACTATGACTTGGAAGAGAGAACGTTGCAATTTGCAAAGTCCGCTCTCGATTTTTGCAAGGATTTACCCAAAACACTCATTTGTGAAGAAATTGGGAAGCAGTTAATACGAGCAGCAACCTCAGTTGGAGCAAATTATATAGAGGCAAATGAAGCTCTAGGTAAGAAAGATTTTGCGATGAGAATTAAGATATGCCGTAAAGAGGCCAAAGAATGTGGATACTGGTTAAAGCTTATAGAAGTGGGTCATCCTGATTTGAGAAAAGAACGAGAGACATTGCTTGAAGAGTCTATAGAATTGATGAAGATATTCGGTTCGATATTAGCAAAAAGCCAGTAGTTTTGGATTTAATTCTTGGAAATTTGATATTGTTTAGGATTTAGATATTAGATATTAGAGTTTAAGATGGAAGGTCTTCTGGAAGTTCTGCGCGCTGCTCAGAAGGTGGCTGAGCAAGCTGAAGTTTTTTCAGATTCTGCTCGGGCAACGATGATACAGTTCGAAGCCAACGAACTAAAACAAGTCCAGACCAGGGAGAGCAGCAGTATTGCCTTGCGAATTTTCAGGGAAGGCAGAATCGGCTTTGCTACTGTCAGTGGAGAGGGCGGGTGGGAAGCTTTGGTGGACATGGCTGTGGAAACCTCTCAATTTGGCAGTCCGGCCAATTTTCAATTTCCTTCCCGATTCCATCGGGACTATTCGGAAGTGCGCATCTTCGCCCCTAAAGTAGAAGAAATAGCTATTGAAAGGATGGTTGAGATTGGGAAGGAGCTTATAGCCAAGATCAGGGGGCATACTCCTGATATCCTTTGCGATGTTCAAGTAACCAAGGGGACAAGCTCCATCTCCTTAGTTAATTCTCAAGGCGGTGAAGGAAGGTATGACAGGAGCTTTTTTGGCCTTAGCATGGAAGGCATTCTTATTCGGGATACGGATATGCTTTTTGTGGGTGATAGCGAAAGCTCATGTCGTCCCGATTTAATCGGGATTGATGACCTGGCTGGTAATGTGATATGGCAACTGGAAATGGCTAAGAAAAAAGCTGCCGTGTCCACCAAGCTGCTGCCAATAATTTTTACGCCTCATGGAGTAGCTAGTGCTTTGCTGCCCCCTCTAATGCTGGCGTTTAACGGCAAAGCAGTCTTCGAGGGGGCTTCACCTTTGAAAGATAAACTAGGGGAGCAAGTTTTTGACAAAAAACTGAGCTTATGGGATGATGCCACCGTAGCTTACGGCGTAGGGAGTTATCCTTTTGATGACGAAGGGGTGCCCGGCCAGCGACTGCCGCTTGTTGCAAATGGAGTAGTGGCGAATTTTCTTTATGACTTACAGACGGCAGCTTTAGCTGGCACGCATAGTCCCGGTAATGGTAGGCGAGCAAGTGGTTTCCCCAGCCCAGCTATAAGCTCTCTTATTTTAGAGAGAGGAGATGTTTCTTTCCAGGCGATGGTGAAAGATATGAAAAAAGGATTAATTGTGGAGCAAGTTATGGGTGCTGAACAGGGGAATCTTCTGGGTGGGGACTTCGGTGGCAACGTTTTACTGGGATACAAGGTAGAGAATGGTGAGATAGTGGGGAGAGTGAAGGACACTATGATTGCCGGTAACGTATATCAAGTGTTAAAAGAACTTCTTGGCATAGGACAGGAAGCAAGATGGGTGGGCGGGATTTTGCAAACTCCGCCTTTATATTGTTCTAGTGTATCGGTAACGACTAAGGGAAGCTAAGATGGATACGAAAGACGTAATAAAGCTTTATAAGCAACCACGCCCCAGGAGTTGTTCCATGCTTGCCTCCTGGCCGGGCATTGGCGATGTTTCCCTCACCGCGGCCAAGTATCTTGTGGAGAAGCTAAATGCTGTAGAAATAGGTGAGATTGAACCTATTAACTTCTTTGAACCAGTGGGTGTCACAGTTAGAGACAACGTGGTTGAAAGCCCTCGTTTTCCTGAGAGCAAGTTTTATTATTGGCAGTATCCCAAGGCCAGTAAAGGCTTGGTGATTTTTATTGGTGAGGAACAGCCTAGTTTCAAAGGATATGAGTTAGTTAACTATGTTTTGGATGTAGCGCAAAGGCTTAAAGTGTCAAGGGTATATAGCTGTGCCGCTGCGGTAACACGCATCCACCATAGTGAAGAGATGAAGGTTTGGGGAGCAGCTACAAGTTCCAATTTAGTTGACGAGTTAAGCAAACAAAATGTGGTGCTTAGAGGTAACCTGCGCATCGCTGGCTTGAATGGATTGATATTGGGAATGGCTAGAGAAAGGGAGATGGAAGGCATTTGCTTGCTGGGCGAAGTGCCGGCGTATGCCACGCAAATAGCAAATCCCAAAGCCTCCCTGGCTGTGCTTGGTGTTTTGACGAAAATGTTAGGAATTACACTTGACTTGACCGAACTTGGCCGTCTAGCCGAGCGAGTGGATGAAGAGATGGATAGAATAGCGAAGAGAGTTACGGCTGAATTTATTGACCAATTCACCGAGCCTATTTGGGAGCAGGATGAGGAAGAAGAGGGATAAGTCGAGCCCCGACTTATCGGGGTCTGGGGAGAGCCCAAATTGACCGACACAGGTAGATATGCTACCATCGAATTAAAAACCACCCACGAAAACCCTGCGATTTTCGTGGGGTTAAATTAGATGTCAGCTTTAGCTCAACTTTATGAGGAAATTGCAGCTTGTCAGGATTGTGAGCTAGCTAAGTCTCGCACTAAAGTGGTACCTGGTGAAGGGGCTGAGGACGCGGATTTACTTTTTATCGGTGAGGCACCAGGGTGGCACGAAGACCAGCAAGGGCGTCCCTTCGTCGGACCAGCCGGACAATTTCTGGACCAACTATTAGCCTCAATCGGTTTACGGCGGGAGGAAGTTTATATTGCTAATGTGATTAAGTGCCGTCCGCCCCAAAACCGTGAGCCATTACCAACGGAGATACAAAGTTGCCGCAAATGGCTTGACCGTCAAATAGAGATAATTCAGCCCCAAATGATTATTACTTTGGGACGTTACTCTCTAGCTCGGTATTTCCCCGATGAGAGCATAGGCAAGATTCATGGAAAGCCACGAAACTTGGGAGGCG
The DNA here is from genome assembly GCA_036514775.1 of Dehalococcoidia bacterium. Taxonomy (GTDB): domain Bacteria; phylum Chloroflexota; class Dehalococcoidia; order GIF9; family AB-539-J10; genus RBG-13-51-36. The sequence goes on from DATBWO010000206.1 coordinate 4,343, forward strand.
TCATTTATTACCCCATGTATCATCCGGCGGCGGCTCTCCATCAAGGCTCTCTACGGCGGACCATCGAAACGGATATGCTCAAGATTCCGCAGATATTAGCTCAAGGTAAAGACCTGCCTCAAAACGCAGTTGAATCTCAACAATTAAGCTTGTTTTAGAACCATGTTCTGAATGGAAGGAAAGGAAAAACCATGCCAATGCATAAATTAAGAGTCATCCCTCTAGGCGGATTAGGTGAAATCGGCAAGAACATGATGGCGCTGGAATATGGCAACGACATTATTGTCGTCGATGCCGGACTTATGTTCCCCAGCGAGGAGATGCTGGGAGTTGACTTGCTTATCCCGGATATTAGCTATCTTTTGGCAAGACAGAAAAATATAAGGGGGATAGTGATTACTCATGGGCACGAGGACCACATTGGGGCGCTACCTTACATTTTACCTCGCATCTCCCCTCCCATTTATGCTACCAGGTTCACTCGAGAACTGATTCTCGTGGAACTCAGGCAGCGGGGAGTGAAAACTGGCGCAAAATTGCATTTAGTTAGCCCGGGGAGCAGGATTAAACTAGGTAATTTCACCATAGAGTTTTTCTCTGTTTGCCATAGTATTCCTGATTCTGTGGGGTTGGTAATTCACACTCCCCTGGGAATTGTAGTTCACAGTGGTGATTTTAAGATCGATTATACCCCGGTCATTAGCGAAGCTACTAACTTTAACCAATTAGCTTTGCTAGGGGCAAAAGGTGTTTTGCTGCTTCTTTCTGACTCCACCTATGCCGAGCTTCCTGGATATACTCTTTCCGAGAGGGTGGTTAGCGATACTTTAGATCGGATTGTAAGCGAGGCAAAAGGGAGGGTAATCATAACTACATTTGCCTCTCTCATATCTCGCGTGCAGCAAGTGTTTGATGTTGCTGTTAAACATGATCGCCGTGTATTTATCATCGGGCGGAGCATGAAAGAGATAGTGAGCATGGCATTGAAAACGGGTTATCTTACTGCTCCCCCGGGCATTATGTGTCGCTTGGATGAACTTAAAACCTTGCCTCATAATCGGGTTATTGTGTTGAGCACGGGCAGTCAAGGTGAGCCCACCTCGGCATTGGTGCGCATGGCTAATCGTGACCCCGGTAGTCGAATTCAGATAGTCCCTGGCGACACCGTGGTGATTTCAGCAACTCCTATCCCCGGCAATGAGACATTGGTTAGCAAGACTACAGACAGCCTTTTCCGTCAAGGTGCCAATGTAATTTATGACAAGCTGGCTCAAGTTCATGTTCACGGGCATGGTAGTCAAGAGGAGTTGAAGCTTTTGCTTAGTTTGATTAAGCCTAAATTCTTTGTTCCTATTCATGGGGAGTATCGCCATTTATGCTTGCATGCCAGCTTAGCTCGAAGTATGGGTATACCCAAAGATAACATTTTTGTCCTGGAGAACGGGGATATCCTTGAACTCGGGCAAGATTCCGGAAAGGTAGTTGCGAGAACTCGTGTCGGAATTATCTATGTAAGCGGCCTGATAACAGGTGAGCTGGATTGCGCCGTACTCCGAGAGCGCAAATTACTTTCGCGGGACGGCGTCGTCGTGGTGACCATTGCTGTTGATGCTGAAAGTGGTAAACTAACTGAAAGGCCACGCATTATAACGCGAGGCTTTATTGATACTGGAGAGGAACAGATATTGATTGAGAAGGGCCGGGATGTGGTGCTAGCTGCTTTAGAGAACGGAAAAGGAGGATTCATTTCTAAAGAGCGCTCCGATTTTGATCGGAGCTTCGTTGATGCCAAAGTAAAGGATTCCCTGAGCAGATTCTTTTATGAAAAAATTCATCGTCGTCCTGTCATCATTCCTGTGGTTGTGGAGGTAAGAGGGAAGAATTCAGAAGTCAGTAGCCAGTAAGGAGTGGACTTCTGACTACTAATTTCGGGGCATATCTCCGTGGCTAAAGCAAGAAGTAGGTCTAAGCCGGGGCGGAAGGCAAAAGAAAGCCGGCCAGCATGGAAGCGATTCTTTAGCTTCATCGTTTCACCGATGGTACGAAGGCTTATCTTAATTGTCGTAACAGTCGTCTTACTGTATGTATTATGGGAAGGCATGCTCACATTGTTTGGTTATGGATTGATAATAATAGCCATCGCTGTGGGCTCGCTGGTCTGGATGGCGTGGCGGAGGCAGTTCTCTATTGTGAAACAGAGGTGGAACTGGGTTCTCGGGGGCATTAGCCTGGCTTTTGCTGTATGGGGAATTCTTTCTTTCTTCCCTGGGGAAGGTGTTTTGAGGCAGGCTACACTGGGAGGCAGATTCGGGCAAAGCATAATAATGCATTCCCCCAATATAGTTGGAGGGCTTCTAGTAACTGGGCTTGTGCTTTTGGGCATTATTTTTATCATTCCTCGGCAGTGTTGGAACGCTGCTAAGAATAGCTGGCGTTTCTTGACCAGAGTTTTCCGGCGCCTTCCCAGGGTCGTCTTGCCCCGGTCCCGACAAGTCGGGACTAAAGCTATCCCTCTCGAAGCTACTTCCCCTGAAGTAGGGGCAGTTCGTGGAGTAGAGGCACCGAGTACTCAACGACTTGAGGGCTCGGCTCCTCC
>DATBWO010000207.1:0-10276 GCA_036514775.1 Dehalococcoidia bacterium
CTAAACCGTAAAGGGTATTTCCTTCAACGGTCACGGATACATTTAAGCGGCTGACTATGCCCTGGGTTGCTCCACCTCCTCCTCCCAGAGCATTGCCAATAGCTAGCACCCACTCGCCAACAGCTAGTGAACTCGAGTCGCCCCAATAGATATAAGTCAAATTCGCAGCATTTATCTTTATCACAGCAAGGTCAGACAAGGAGTCCGTGCCCACTGTATTCGCGGGAAAAATTCTACCATCGGCCAACTCCACGTAGATGCTCTGGGCATCTTCAACGACATGGTTGTTGGTGACAATATATCCTTCATCATCGATAAGTATCCCGGACCCAGCAACATATTCCGTATACTGACGACCGAAGAAGTCAGAGAGGACCATCTCTGTGGTTACAGAAACCACCGAAGGCATTACCTCGGCAACTACCGGGCGGAAATCAGGCAGGGAAATGGCTGGCTCATTCTCTAATGGGAATGTCCAATCGGAATCAGGGTGCTGGGTCGAGTTATGAGAGTCGGGTGGGCTAGATGCTGGGGAATCGTATAGAGCCCAGATACTGATGCTTAACGTCAACGCTACCAGTATGGCGATAGCTATAATGTATTTTTTAGACATTTTGCGCCTTGCTTATTATAGCATCGCTACCTTCTTAACAAAAACCTGTGCCCAAATTCAAAACAGCGCGTGTCAAATCATTGGAACAACACAGACTTGACAATTTAGACTCTGGCTTTTTATAATAAAGGAAGTTCGGGTTTACTGCTCGTTTAGGACCAGCCGGCAAGATTTGGTTTTCTCTATACTCTTGTAATAAGCAGTGAGTAAGTATATTTTCATTACTGGTGGCGTAGTTAGTTCTGTAGGCAAGGGAATTTCGGTAGCCTCTATCGGCAAAATATTAAAAAGCCGCGGTATATCTGTCTCGGTACAAAAGCTTGACCCTTACCTGAATGTTGACCCGGGGACAATGTCTCCTTACCAACACGGTGAAGTGTTTGTTACCCAAGACGGTGCTGAGACTGATTTGGATTTAGGGCATTATGAGAGATTTATTGGAGTGGAGCTGACCCAAGCTTCTAACGTCACTTCCGGTCAAGTCTATTCTTCGGTCATCGCTCAGGAGAGGCGAGGAGATTTTCTGGGAGGCACAATTCAAGTGGTTCCCCACGTAACCAACGAAATAAAAAGGCGGATAAGGAAAGTAGCCGAAATATCTCAGGCTGAGATAATTATTGTTGAAGTTGGCGGTACTGTGGGAGATATCGAAGGACAACCCTTCCTCGAAGCTATAAGACAGATGAGGAAGGATGAAGGCAGAGATAATGTGCTATATATTCATGTCACCTTTTTACCGCATATCGCTGCCACCGATGAGCTAAAGACCAAGCCCACTCAACACAGCGTCAACGAACTAAGGAGAATTGGTATCCAGCCCGATGTTATACTGTGTCGCAGCGACAAAGAAATATCTGAAGGGATAAAGGATAAAATATCGCTATTCTGCGATGTGGATAGAGAGGCAGTTATTCCCTTAGTTACCAGCGAAACCATTTACGAGGTGCCCCTGCTGCTTGAGGATGCCGGGTTAGGGGAATTCATAGTTCGCCGATTGGGATTAAGGGCCGGGAAAAGCAATTTAGAGGAATGGCGAGACATGGTAGCCAAGCTGAAAGCTCCTAAAGAGCCCATAACCATTGGATTAGTAGGCAAATACGTGGAACTCCGAGATGCTTATTACTCAGTGCGCGAAGCGTTGCGCCATGCAGCATTAGCTCACAATCGCGCAGTGAAAATAGAGTGGTTGGACTCAGAGCAATTGGATGGCATGGCCGATGATAAGCTTGGACAAGTTCAAGGTATAATTGTTCCTGGTGGCTTTGGCTATCGAGGAATTGAAGGTATGATAAAAGCTGCCAAATTTGCCCGAGAAAGGAAAATCCCTTACTTGGGTTTATGCCTGGGGATGCAAGTTATGGTCATCGAACTTGGTCGCCATGTTTTTAATACTGACGAAGTAAATTCTACTGAATTTGCTGCTAATAGTGCTTATCCCGTCATTGACCTCCTTCCTGAACAGCACGGCGTGGAGCAAAAGGGAGGGACTATGAGGCTCGGGACTTATCCCTGTCATCTGGTAGCGGGAACAATAGCAGCTCGTGCCTATGGCACCGAAGTAGTCTATGAAAGGCATCGCCACCGTTATGAGTTTAACAATCAATTCCGCCAGCCATTGGAGGAAGCCGGTCTTGTACCCTCTGGGTTATCCCCCGATGGGAGGTTAGTAGAAATTACCGAATTACGAGATCATCCTTGGATGCTTGCCTGCCAATTTCATCCTGAGTTCAAATCTCGCCCCGATTCTCCTCACCCGCTATTCTTGGGATTTATTGAGGCAGCCGAGGAAACGCTTGTTGAAGGTGCTCAAACAAGCTTGCCTTTAAATTAGGAAGATGAGGATATTTTTAGATACTGCCAATATAGAGCATATTCGCCACGGGGTGAGACTGGGGGTGGTTACAGGAATAACTACTAACCCTAGCCTCGTATCGAGAGAAGGCAAGGTTAATTATCGAAAGTTAGTCCAGGAAATTTGCTCCATTGTCCCTGGCCCGGTATCTACTGAGGTATTAAGCCAAGATGTCAAAACAATGGTGGCTGAAGCCAGAGAAATAGCAAAATGGGCGGAGAATATCGTGGTTAAGATACCAGCTAGCCTTGAAGGAGTGGAAGCCACTGCAGTGCTGGCAAGTGAAAACATAAAGGTGAATTTCACTTTGTGCTTCACCTTGAACCAAGCTTTGCTGGGAGTAGCAGCAGGAGCAACTTTTGTGAGCCCTTTTGTGGGCAGACTGGATGATATTGGCGAGGATGGCATGGGAGTGGTGGCTGATATTGTAGAATACCTGGACTATTATCAACTGCCTACTCAGGTTATCGCCGCCAGCATCAGACATCCTCAACATTGTTTCATGGCAGCTAAGGTCGGTGCCCATATCGCCACAGTGCCATATGAAGTATTGCTGCAAATGATACGACACCCTCTAACAGATATCGGCATTGAGCATTTTAGGAATGACTGGAAAAAGGTGATGGAGAGGGAGAAATTGTAAAAGCCCCCACAAAACCTTAAATATAAAAAAGTATTTAGAAAGAGGTCACTATGTCAAATATGGTTGAACTAGAAAACAAAAATCGGGATGAGCTGGAGGCGATAGCTAAGGAGTATGGCATCATCGGCCACTCGGCTTTGAAGAAGTCCGAGCTTGTCTACCGCATTCTGCAAGCGGAAGCACAGCAGCAGGGAAATATTTTTATAACCGGCGTTCTAGAAACCATCAGCGAGGGCTACGGCTTCCTACGACAGGATACTTTCCGGCGTGGTGCTAATGATGTCTATGTGTCAAATTCCCAAATCCGCCGTTTTAACTTAAGAGACGGCGATACCGTTGCCGGGCAGGCTAGACCTCCTAAAGAAGGCGAAAAATACTACAGCTTACTTCGAGTAGACATTATCAATGGACTTGACCCTGAACTATCAAGGACGCGCCGCAATTTCGGTTCGTTGACGCCCACCTTCCCTAACAAGCTCATCAATCTAGAAACAACGTCAGACGAGTTATCCACTCGTCTAATCAACCTAGTGACACCTATAGGCCGGGGGCAAAGAGGGCTTATTGTATCACCACCTAAGGCAGGCAAGACTGTGCTTCTTCAAAAAATTGTCAACGCCATAAATACTAACTACAATGATATTCACCTCATGGTTTGCCTTATTGGAGAAAGGCCCGAAGAGGTCACCGATATGAAGAGGTCAGTTAAGGCCGAGGTTATTGCTGCCACCTTCGATGAACCGGTAGAAAGCCAGACTCGGGTAGCGGAATTAGCATTAGAGAGAGCCAAAAGGCTAGTAGAAATGGGCAAAGATGTAGTCATACTCCTTGACGGCATTACCAGACTTACAAGAGCTTACAACTTAGCCCTGCCTCCTAGCGGGCGTACTTTATCTGGCGGTATTGATTCCACAGCCTTGCATCCCCCCAAGCGCTTCTTCGGTACTGCTCGCAATATTGATGAGGGTGGGAGTCTAACCATCATTGCTACTTGCCTCGTGGATACCGGCAGCCGTATGGATGACCTCATATATGAGGAGTTTAAAGGAACAGGTAACATGGAACTCCACTTAGATAGAAAATTATCTGAGCGAAGGATTTTCCCGGCTATAGATATTATGCCTAGCGGCACAAGGAGGGAAGAGCTTTTGCTGGATGAAAATACCTTGAAACAAGTGTGGCTGCTCAGGCGTGTGATTAGTATGATAGAGAGCGATTCATCTAATCACGGCGAAGCCACACAAAGGATTCTGGAACGGCTAGCTAAGACAAAGAACAACGCTGAATTCTTAGCCACTCTATCTAAGGATATGTAGGGAATATTATTGCCCCGGCTACTGCTCCGAACGAAGTGAAGAAACGAGGCAATCCCAGCTGGCTAGACAAATTCAAACTGGGGGTCAAAAAAGCCCTGGGCATGAATATTTTCCTCTGTGACAGTTGTCAATGGAACTGGAGAACTGCTTGTCCTCATCCTGAGCGCCCCAACGCTGCCTGGTGCCCTGATTACGCGAAAAAGGGGAAATAACTAAATTCCTGGTTGGCGTAAGCATCATGCCTGATATGTCACCCAAGCGGTAACGAAGGCCTCTAAATTATTCGTCACCCAGGTTCATTTGGACTCCTCGGAATAACATTACTAAACGCTCTTTACCACCTGATTGACATTAAAGCTAACACCTTCTAAAATCAAGCAGGTGACTGGTAAGTGACTGGTGACGAACTTAGACAAGCCTTTCTGAGTTTTTTTCAGGATAGAGGACATAGGATTATCCCCAGTTCCTCATTGGTGCCTCATAAGGACCCTACCTTATTATTGACCAGCGCCGGCATGGTGCAAATTAAGCCATATTTCCTGGGATTGGAGGCTCCACCTAGCCAGCGACTAGCTTCCTGTCAGAAGTGCTTTCGCATCAATGATATAGATTCGGTGGGTGATAGCAAACACCTTACCTTTTTCGAGATGCTCGGTAATTTCAGTGTCGGTGATTATTTTAAAAAAGAAGCTATTTCCTGGGCCTGGGAGTTTGTTACCAAGTATTTGAAACTGTCTGAGGAGCGGCTCTGGATAACCATTTACCTTGACGATGACGAAGCCCTCGCCTACTGGCGAGAGGTTGGCGTCCCCGCTGAGAAGATATTGCGATTCGGCGAAGAGGATAACTTCTGGGGTCCCGTTGGCGATTCTGGCCCCTGCGGGCCATGCAGCGAGATTCATTATGACCTTGGTGAAGAGCTTGGCTGTGGTAAAGCTGAATGTAAGCCCAATTGCGACTGTGGTCGCTTCTCCGAAATATGGAATCTGGTATTCACCCAATACAATCAAGGCCAAAGTGGACAACGCACTCCTTTACCCAAGCCGAACATTGATACTGGTATGGGACTGGAGAGGACTTTAGCCGCTATCCAGAGCAAGTCCTCCCCTTATGAAACGAATTTGTTTTCTCCTTTGGTAGACCGCATTTGCCGCTTGTCCGGGAAAAAGTATGGCCGAGACGAGAATACCGACCGAGCCATTAGAATTGTGGCTGAACATTCACGGGGCATCGCCTTCCTTATCGCCGATAATGTAACGCCTTCCAACGAAGGCAGAGGATATGTCCTGCGACGAATACTCAGGCGAGCTTCGGTTTTCGGCAGGAAACTGGGGTTGAATGACCCTTTCCTTAATGAGATGGCTGAAGTTGTCGTTAGCATAATGAGCCACATATATCCCGAGCTTATGGCTAATCAGAGCTTGATTACTGAAGTAATTAGAGTTGAGGAGAAAAAGTTCATTACTACCTTAGATACCGGACTTAACTTGGTGGAAAAGTTCATCGGCGAAGCTTTAGCTCAAATGAGAGAGAGACTAACAGGCGAAGAAGTGTTCCGGCTTTATGATACCCATGGTTTTCCTCCAGAGCTAACCGCCGAGATTGCCAGAGAAAAAGGCCTATCTATAGACTGGGAAGGTTTCCAGGCTGAGATGGAGAAGCAGCGGGAAAGGGCTAGGGCAGCACACACTGTCGATGCAACAGGCAAAGTACACGTAACTGGAAGAATCATTGAAGGAGGATCAACTTTTGAAGGAAGAGGAACTATTGAATCGCGAGGCGAAGTAGTGCCTAAGCCAACCAAATTCATCGGCTATAAAATGACCACTTCTCAATCTAAAGTCCGTGAGCTCAGGGTAAAGGGGAATCTGATAGAAACTGTGGCTGAAGGTGGTGAAGTTGATGTAATACTTGATAAGACTCCTTTCTATGGTGAGATGGGAGGGCAAGTGGGCGATAGCGGCGAAATCAGCAGCAAGAAGGGAAAGGTAGCCGTCACAAATACCCTTAGAACTCCTTCGGACGTGATAATACATAGGGGAAAGGTGGTTGAAGGGAGCATATCTATCGGTGATGAAGTGGAAGCCGAAGTTGATGTCCCTCGCCGCCTGGATATCGCTCGCAACCACACTGCCACCCACCTCCTCCAGGCTGCTCTAAGGCAAACTTTAGGCAGCCGTGTTTATCAAAAAGGCTCGTTAGTAGAGCCGGAAAGGTTTAGATTTGACTTCTCCCATATGACTTCCATAACTGAGGAAGAGCTTAAGGAAATTCAGAGTCAGGTTAATGAATGGATACGCCAGAACTTAAAAGCGGAAGCGAAGAGAGTTCCTTATAAGCAAGCCAAAGATGAGGGCGCTATCGCCTTATTCGAGGAAAAGTACGGTGAAGAAGTTCGGATGCTGGCAATTGGGGAGCCAGCAATCAGTAAAGAACTCTGCGGTGGCACTCACGTGAGGTCAACGGGAGAAATTGGCATATTCCTGATAACCAGTGAAAGCAGCATTGGCACCGGCTTACACCGCATTGAAGCTGTAACGGGAAGAAAAGCTGAATCTCTAATCGAATCTCGCTTAACTGCTTTGCAGAACTTAGCCAAAGAAGTAGAAGGCCCGCTCGAAGAAGTTCCTGACAAGGTGAAAGCTCTCATTAGCGAACTGGAAGCAGAGCGTAAGAGGGCACTTTCGCTGGAAAGGGAGCTATCGCGCAGAATAGCGGAGGATTTGCCCAGACAAGCCGAGCAGGTGAGTGGTGTGACAGTTCTGGCTGCCAGGGTGCCACCATTGACCACGCCTATCCTCAGGGAAATGGGCGATATATTGCGAGACAGGCTAAAGAGCACCATAGTGGTTTTGGCTACAGTTTATAATGGCAAGCCGAACTTTTTAGCCATGGTGACTCCTGACCTGATAGCTAAGGGGTTTCATGCCGGCGATATCATTAATCAGGTAGCCAAGGTTACCGGCGGGGGTGGTGGTGGCAAGGCCGCTATGGCTCAAGCCGGCGGAAAAGACGCCGCCAAGATTGACGAAGCTCTAAAATCAGTCAAAAGCATAGTTACCAGCCAAACCTCCTCTATCTAAGAAAATAAAAATTCAAAAGGCAAAAGTTAAAATGACAAATGGAAAAGTTAAAAATTAACTTTTGACTCTTAAGCTGTAATTCTGATTTTTGATGTTTAATTTTTAATTTCATGGAAGTAGGAATGCGTACCTTAGGGCTAGATGTCGGAGGTGAGAGAACCGGGGTAGCTATAAGCGACCCCCATGGGATTTTAGCTACTCCTCTAACTGTGCTTGCCAGTAAAGATGAAGATGCCCTTATAAATGAGATTCTCAAGCTTGTGGAACAGTATAAGGCAGAGCGCATCGTGGTTGGCTTGCCTCGCCGCTTAAACGGCGAGCTGGGAAAACAAGCTAGCAAGGTAACAGCTTTCGCCGACAAATTGTCATGGCGAGCGAAGCAAAGCAATCTCAACCAGCTTGATGTACAACTATGGGATGAACGACTCTCTACCAAAGCTGCCGAGCGCTTGAAGACAGAGGCTGGTGGCAGGGGAAGTAAACTGCACTCCAGAGCAAAAAGAGGAGCCAGAAATCACAGCTTTTCGGCTAAAGCCGAAATAGATGCCATAGCAGCGGCCTTTATTCTCCAGGGTTTCCTGGATAGCCGCCGCCTGAGCAATAACGAAGAGTCTTAAGCAATGTCGAGATACATAGGCCTCATCGGTTATCCCCTTAAGCATTCTATCTCTCCTCACTTCCAGCAAGCAGCTCTGGACTATTATCGACTTGACATTCGCTACGAGGCCTGGGAGACAGGTCCAGCCCAGCTTCAAGACAGAGTGAATAATCTAAGAAAACCTCAAAATGTTGGGGCTAACGTAACCGTGCCCTATAAAGAGGCAGTTTTACCTTTATTAGATGCAGTTGATGACCTGGCAAGTTCAATCGGTGCTGTCAATACTATAGTCAAGAAAGCTGATAAGCTTCTGGGTTTTAATACTGACGCCTATGGTTTCATCGAGGCGCTAGACAAAGAAGGCCACTTTGACCCTGAGGGAAAGCAGGTGGTCATCCTGGGCGCTGGTGGGGTGGCCAGGGCAGTGAGTTTTGCCCTGGTGCAAAGGAAGGTAGCCTCACTGGCCATTACTGACGGTATATTTGAGCGAGCCAGGGCATTAGCCGAAAATTTGGTGAGGTATATCAAAGGAGCTTCACCAAGCTTGAAGTATTTGGAACCCAACGTCACTGCTTTTCAGTGGCAGAATCTAAGCTCGGCCAAAACTCTTGATGACTGCGATTTAATAGTCCATTGCACTACCATAGGAATGAAGCACAGCTCTCAAGAAGGACAATCACCTTTAAGCCTCGAAGTGATTCCCAGGAGCGTCTTAGTTTATGACTTGGTATATAACCCCTGGCCAACACCCTTGTTAAGGCTAGCACAAAAAGCCGGGGCCAATATACTTGGCGGCCTACCTATGTTAGTATATCAGGGAGCGGCTTCCTTCAAGCTATGGACAGGAAAAGAGGCTCCACTTGATATAATGTCCAGCAAAGCTAAAGAAATACTGATAGGAGGAAAATGGTGAAAAAAAAGGCCATCATTATCACTGTAGGCGTATTAGCATTGCTGGCGGCAATACTGATTCCTCTTATCTTAATTCCTAGACCGGCAGCAGATAAAATCGCTGTAATCTCGCTCAGTGGGACTATTACTACTGGAGACTCTTCATTGTTCTCTGGCTCAACCATTACCCCGGATTTGGTGAAAGACTATTTAACGAGAGCGGAGAATGATAAGGCAGTCAAGGCAATTGTCTTCCGCATAGAGAGCCCCGGCGGTGAGATAGCGCCTTGCCAGGAAATCCTGTGGGAGATAGAACGAGTCAAGGAGACAAAAAAAATTGTGGTAAGTATGGGGGGTCAGGCTGCCTCAGGTGGCTACTATATCTCAACTCAGGCACATAAGATTGTTGCCCTTCCTACCACAATGACGGGGAGCATCGGGGTCATCTACTCGGTAATGAACGTCGAGGAGCTTTTAGAGAAACTGGGTATCCAGATAGAAATATTCAAGGGCGGCAAGTATAAGGACATGTATTGGGGGTTCAGGGAACTGACGCTTGAGGAGGAGGAAATCATGCAAGGGATGGTCGACGAATATTACGAGCAATTTATCGATGTAGTGGCTGAGGGAAGGGGGTTAAACGAGGAAGATGTCAGGAACCTGGCTACGGGGCAAATTTATACTGGAACAGAAGCCAAAGAGTTGGGCCTGGTTGATGAGCTAGGTAATCTGGATACAGCTATAAATTTAGCCTTGGAATTAGCTGGCATCGAAACTGCGATAGTGGAGTATTATCAACCACCTAGACTAACAATATGGTCGCTGCTAGGGCTTGCCGATGCTATAAAGACGAGAATATCGGGGTTGAGCGCCCAGGATATAATTTTGTTGGAAGTCTTAAACCATAACTATAGGCAACCTCTATTTCTATATCAGAGCTAATTCCACCCACGAAAATCTTGCGATTTTCGTGGGAACCCGGTTAAATTTAAAGTCAAATTTAGGGGGCTCAAAAAAGTCACAAGACTTTTTCGGGTTAATTTAATGGGACAATTTCGTTTTCTTACCGGTGGAGAATCCCACGGAAAAGGGTTGGTAGCCATCGTGGAAGGGATGGTGGCTGCCCTTCCCTTAGAAGAAGGGTATATCAATAAGGAACTCAAGCGCCGCCAGCAAGGCTACGGGCGTGGTCCCCGCATGAAGATTGAGGAGGATAAGGCGGAAATTATGGCCGGCGTTCGCCACGGGCTCACTACCGGTAGCCCCATCGCACTCCTTAT